>NZ_JAUDRH010000006.1:0-300000 GCF_030381805.1 Chlorogloeopsis sp. ULAP01 | reverse complement strand
TTATTTTTGACTTCGGGAGACAAATTAGCGGCTGATGCCGCTGTTTGTGTGAATCTTTGTCCCATACTCTACATTATCGATTACAAAGCACGGTCAAAGCGCTGCTTAATCCGAGTAGCCTTGCCAACACGATTGCGTAGATAGTAAAGTTTAGCACGCCGAACTTTACCACGACGTACTACTTTGATGCTGTCTATGCGAGGAGAATGAACCAAAAATACCCGCTCAACACCAATGCCTTGAAATACACGGCGAACTGTAATGGTTTCATTAATTCCGCCATTACGCATGGCAATTACAACTCCTTCGTAGGGCTGTACACGGTATTTGTCTCCTTCTTTAATTTTGACACCCACTTTAACTGTGTCGCCCACATATATATTGGGCAGATTTGATTTTAGCTGTTCCGCTTCAATAGAGCGGATTATTTCTTGAGCGTTCATAGTCTACAGAAAAACTCACAATCATCCATAATAAATCTTCAACCCTATATCAGTCTAGTGGATTAAACTGATGACGTTTTCACCTGTTGTGTCATCAAATTAAGAAAATGTGATGTCACAAAAGTGTGCCATAGGTAGAAAACGTATGAAATTTAGCATAGTGATTACAACTTACAACCGTTTGGATTTGCTGAAAAGAGCGATAGACTCTGCTTTGAGGCAAACTATTCCCTGTGAAGTGGTTGTGGCTGATGACTGTTCCTCAGATGGCACCCAAGAGTACTTAAGTTATTGTAGAGAAAAATTTTTAGAGAGTGGAAACTTTCGCTTTGTGTACCATCGTAATCAGGTTAACTCTGGGCATGCAGCAACTGTGAATGCGGGTGTTCTTAAGTCCAGTGGTGATTGGATTAAGTTTTTGGATGATGACGACTACTTAGCTCCCAATTGTCTGGAGGAAATGGCACGAGCGATCGCACTTCGTCCCCAAGCTGTGATCGCATCTTGTATGGCTGCTCAAATTAATGAACATGAAGTTGAACTTAGCCGTACACCACAATTAGGTGCCGGGTTAGCTTTTTACACTCCACAAGCAGATATTCATTACGGTATGCTGCTCGAACTTCTTCCATTTGGTACACCTGTACAGGTAGCTTGTCGTCGTGATGTCTTCTTAAAAACAGGCGGTTGGGATTCTCAACTTGATACCAATTGTGATGATATTGATTCTTGGATTAATATTGCTAAGTTTGGTGATGCAATTTTTATTAATCAATGCCTTACTTACCGAACTATATGGCAAGGTGCTTGCAATCATAAGTTCTCTTTGTCTCGGCGCCTAAAGACTAATTCTGTGATGAAGGAGAAGATTTACTCTTTGGTTAGCGAAAAGCACTATGCTCACATTCCTGCTCTTAAAGATATTCAAAATTATTTGAAATTGCATTGGTTGCTCGTAGCTTTAAAACAGAAAAATCTTCAGAGCTTTAACAGTATAATTTTTTCTGCTATTCCTGCAATCTTTTCTTGGCAAGCCTGGAGTCTTTTGTTTCATGCTCTATTGAACCGCCGAAATTTCAGCAGCACTCAAATTCAAAAATATGTATTAATTAAATGATTCAACGGGAAAATGCACAATTTAAAACACATTCATCAAAATTACCATGCAAAGCAATTTAGGGATTAAGTATAGAATTTTTTTGCTTTCATATTATAGCTCTCCGACTTCTTTAAGAAGTCAGAGAGCTAATTTTCTAGTTTTGTTTTCTATTTTTTCTGGGAATGCTACACTCTGATTTACATATTTTTATTTTTTATATTCTAAAAATAGCAGCTACATATTTACTTGATATTAGCTCTAGTTTGATTAAATTTATATAAAGCTAAACTCTTATCATCAATTAATATTAAGGTATTCATATATAAAGCTATAGCAGTCCTATCTAATTTATAAAAAGATGCTGGAACTAACTAACCACATAGACGCGAAGCGCCTTTCCGCATGGTAGTACACAAACTACACAAAGAAGGAAGAGTTTTATCAATGATTTAGGATTGCTATATATTAATTTCTTAGATTCATCTCAAATATTATGCGAATAATACATATATTGAATCACATTCAAGAAATTGGTAACGGCATTGTAAATGTAACTGTAGACCTTGCTTGTTTGCAGGCAAAAAGCGGTTTTGAGGTAGCAGTTATTTCAGGAGGGGGAGAATACGAAGCCTTACTAACAAGTTTTGGTGTTAAGCACTACCAACTCGATCAAAGTAGGAAGCCAATTAATATTATTAAAGCGGCTGTAGGATATCGGTCAATTATACAAGAGTTTCAACCGAATATAGTCCATGCCCACATGATGACAGGAGTTGTGCTAGCAGGTTTACTCAGAAATAAAGGTGGATACGGTTTAGTTGCCACGGTACATAACGAATTTCAACGAGCCAGCATACTAATGGGACTTGCCGATAGAGTAGTTGCTGTGAGTACAGCAGTTGCCGAGTCTATGGCACGGCGTGGTATTCATCAAGAAAAGTTGCGGGTGATATGCAACGGTACTCTCGGTAGTCCCCGCAGTCGTCCGTTACAAGAGTATCAACCTTTACCATTACAACGTCCCGCGATCGCCACTGTGGCAGGGATGTATCAGCGTAAGGGTATAACTGAGTTAATTGCAGCTTTTGGACAAATTGCCTCAGATTTTCCTGAAGCCCATTTGTATCTTATTGGAAATGGTCCTGATCGCCACTTATTTGAAACACAGGCAAGTCAAACTGCCTTCACCTCCCGCATTCATTTTGAAGGCTTTCAAGCTGAACCTCAACGCTATTTGCTAGCTTGTGACATATTCGTGTTAGCATCTCACCGTGAACCCTTCGGTCTTGTACTTTCAGAAGCACGTGAAGCTAGTTGTGCTATTATTGCCACTCAAGTCGATGGCATACCGGAAGCTTTAGACAATGGAAAAGCTGGCATTTTAATACCAGCAAAAGATAGTAAAGCTTTGGCTGCCGCCTTAGTAAATTTATTGAGTAATTCAGAAGCTCTAAATGAGTGGAAAATAAAGGCGCATCAAAACTTAGAGTGGTTAGATGTTACTCGCGTTCATCAGGAAAATCTAGCGGTGTATTTAGAGTTAGTGAAAAAATGACTGTTAATGGTTAATAGCTAATAATTAACAACTAACCACTACTTGTACAAACGCTTCGGTTCATCCCGTCTTTACTAACTACTTAAAGATTTAAAGGAGCCGAAGCATTAAGCTTGTAACTACCAATAACTTGGTTAATAGCTGGTAAAAGCTTTTCGTATTGCTCGCTAGGTACAACATAGGAGTCAATCGAAACTTTATTGCCTTGATGTTTAATAAAGCTATTAACTGTTAGCCTTCCTGAAAAACCTTGAGTTTGAGTTGTATACCTCCAAGTAATTCTGACACTATTGTCGGATTGGCGTACAGGTTGATTCATCGTCAAGTTTGTTTGGGAAGCAGCAAAATTGTTGATGAAATTTTTTAACATAGTAGTCAACTGCTCCTGATCTAGCTCGCGTTCTACAATGAAAACGTTAACCTGAACTAGAGCATTTTTAGTGTTGTCCAGCCAATATATAATTACTTCATTTGCATTACTATTATCTTTGAGAGTCCATCCTTGAGGAATATCAATTGAGAATAGACCTGTCTTGTAGGTGTACGTATCAAGGTTGCTAATTTCAACTTCCTCAAATATGCCTGTTTCAGTTGTTGAGTTTGAAGAACTAGGAGGATCTGATTGGCTAGGAGTAGGGTTAGGACTAGAGTTCGATTGGTTCAAGCTTGAGTTGTTAGTATTAGAAGAATTGTCTTCTTCTGGAAGATTGGCACCAATAAAAGCTAAAAGTATAAATAAAGCTGCAAAGCTTGAGTAAACAATAATTGCTGCTTTTGCCCAAGCTCTTTGATGGGCTTTAAAATCTTGTACGCTTCGCCACTGTCTACTTCTCCAAGCCCACACATTTCCTTTTGCACCTAGAATAAAAGGCATTGGTAAGCCGAGATAGGGTATCCAGGAAATTAAACCAATCCAGACTTGGTTAGTTAGACACCACAAAGGCGATATGAGAAATGCTCCCCAATTCCAACCTTGAATTTCGAGCGGTACAGAAACAGAGGTATTAAATGTACCGCCTCCACCTACCCACATCGAGTCAGAATTTATTGGTGTACCCGGCGAGACGTACTGAGGAGGATTACTGCTTGCTGACGAATTCGACCTAGAATTTGTAGGTGTACTAGGTGAAATATATTGAGGTGGGTTACCACCAGAATTTACAACTGTAGGCGGTGGAGAATAGTATTTACCAGAGTTGTATTGGAAAGAAGGTACTGTAGGAGCAACATAATCAGCAGCAGGAGACTGCAAAGCGTCAATCATTTCTCTGGCTGTGGCATAGCGAGCCTCTGGCGAAGGGGCTATACTAACACCTGGGTTATAAGCGATCGCCCGATCCAAAATCATTCGCAAACTCGGACTAACATTTATTGCATATTGATGCCAGATAATGTTTGCTGTTCTGGGATCTGTCTCTAACTCATGCGGCATTTTCCCAGTCAACAGATAAATCATCGTCAAGGCTAAACTGTATAAATCGCTACTATAAACAGGTCTGCCAGCTGCTTGCTCTGGAGGCATAAATCCTGGTGTACCAATTACAATCGAACTGGTAGGATTGCCCTGAGAATTCAATACTGTACCCATTGATTCTCGCACTGCACCAAAATCAATCAGTACTGGTATGTTATCCGAACTCCTCAAAATTATATTATCTGGTTTAATGTCCCGGTGGATAATATGTCTGCTGTGTACGAAGTTGAGAACATATAACAAACTTTTAAGAATTTCTCGCACGGCACTCTCATTCATTACCCCTTCGGTTTGTACTTTCTCAGTGAGAGTTTTGCCTTCAATGTATTCTTGAACTAAATAAAAATTATCTTGTTCTGAAAAATAAGCATACAAATTGGGAATGCGATTGTTACTATTGCCCAAATCCTCCAATATAGCTGCTTCTCGTCTAAACCTGTCTTGAACCATTTGGTATATTTGCGGATTATTAGTAACAGGTTTTAGCTGTTTAATGACGCAACAACGACCAGAAGGCAAATGTGTGTCTTCTGCTAAAAAAGTTTTACCAAAACCACCTTCTCCTAAAACTTTAACAATCTTGTAACGATTGTTAATAGTTGATTGCAACATTGAATCTCAAGCCTCTATATTACTTTCCTAAAAAAAGTTGTACCGGAAATTAAATGACTACAATAAACTGAATTAAAAGCACAAAAATTACCAAACTTTGTATTGTTTCAGTTGGCATTGAGAACAATTATGATTTTTCACTATCTTCATAGTTAGATAGAAATAGACAAAGATGTTTATAATTCAATTTCTAACTAATTATAAGCAAAGCTTATTATTATTCTAGCTGCACAAAATCAGTGTGAAAGCTGTTTAACATAATGATGAAAGTCTCTTAATGTTTAAAAATTTACTATATTTTCTCAATCTTGTATGTAAAGAATTGATATTTTATATGTATAGTTAATTACTATTTATGAAGTCAAGAGCAACTTAAGTAACTAATGCTTTTGTTGCAGGATAGCTAGGAATTACATACAGGCGATCGCATTGTCCTTGGTAGCCCATAAGCAATACAGCTATTAACCTACTTGGATAGTATAGCCAGCACTTAAATCAACCGCTCAAAGCTTCACCAATTTGGAATGGGATGTGCTGCAAAAGTTAATTACATCTCTAGTACGTAAATATGTATGCATGCGTTAGAAAATTCTAAATTTTTGGCGATCGCTATCTAAGAGTCACATCATCACTCTAGCCTCAAAAGCAGAGGCTAATATCTAATAACATTAGAAACTTATCTTTATTTCTCAAATAGTTTATTTCTCAAATAGAGCCTATAGGAAATCATGAATTAAGTTGGGAGTACTTGCTACAGTAATCTATCTTTTTTAAAATCCCAGTAATTCACTAATTGAATCTTAAAAATAATATATGCTAGCTAGCGGTTTTTATTATTTAAAATATAACGTTTTTGAATTATTCATGGTACTAACTCTAGAACGATTAACAAATGTCAAATCTTTGGTAAATATATTACCAAAGATTGATATAGAGTAATTAAAGTTTATTTTTTATCTTTTGCCTAAAACTAGAATGGATCTAATTTTTGGACATCAAAATTGCCTGAACCTGATTTAATAATTCATCAGGATCAATAGGCTTGCGGATAATTCCAGCCAACCTGACTTCACACTCTTCATTAATCAGAGCTTCTTCATAAGCCGTAATCAACACAATAGGAAGAGATTCTAAAGTCGGGTTTTGCTGAATGCGACGAGCAACTTCGTATCCGTCTATATCTGGCATCATCAAATCTAGCAGCAAAAGAGCGGGTTGACTAGCTTCAACTTTAGCCAGTGCTGCTGTTCCGCTATTTACAATTTCAACATCATAACCCTCCAATTTGAGAACCGTTTCAAGAAAAAAGCAATTTTCAGGAACATCATCACAGATAAGAATGTAATGATGATCACTGTTTTGTTTCGCCCCTATACCACACATATTGCAATCAAAAAAAGTGAATTCCTATTTTGAAATCACCCTTACACCTTTAACTAAACAGGAGTTTATAATTCCTCCTACTCAGGATATAGTTCTTGTAATATACCCGTGAATTAAAGTTTTTCCGAAAAAATCGCTTTTTTCTGCCGTGGTATAAATGTTGTTTCAATATTGGCAAATAGGTTAAGAAAGAAAAAATAGCGGGTAATATTTGTAAAATGCCACCACTGTAATTATTATCAGGCTAAAGTTGAATCAATTCCTAGAATTAATTCAGACTACTCAAGTGATGGGGATACGGGTGGTAGTTGGGGTGGTGATAGTGGCGGCGTTGGTGGTGGAGACTGTGGAGGTGGTAGTGATGGGGGCAGTTGGTAGCTTCTGGGTTTAGATTTTCCTGAACAAACGCAATTGCATTAATATAGGCTTCACCCATTTCCAACTCAAAGCATCATGCAGCAGAACATAAAAACAGGGAATAATAAACAACGTTAACAGTGTTGCCAAAGACAACCCCGCAAATACGACAATACCTAAAGGTTGAAGAAATTCTGAACCTTCCCCAATTCCCAATGCTAAAGGAAACATACCCAAAACAGTAGTGATTGTAGTCATCAAGATTGGGCGTAAACGTTGGGGAGCAGCTTGTAAAATTGCTGCTTTACGGCTAATTTCTTCCCGTTCCCGAATTTGGTTTGCCAATTCAACCATGATGATAGCATTGTTAACAACGATACCAACAAGTAACACAGCACCAACAATTACCGTTGCGCCAATGGCTGTTTGGGTAATATAAAGGCCAAAAACACCCCCAGCTAATGCTAGTGGGATAGTAAACATAATTACTAAGGGGTCAATCAGTGAATTATATTGCACTGCCATGACTACGAAAACTAAAAAGCTAGCCAATCCCCCTAACAACTGTAGAGAATTTTGCAATTGCCGATTAGATTCTGCGGTGGAACTGGGCAAGACACTCACACCTTGAGGAAATTGGAAACTGTTTAATACATTATCTACCTGTGCTTGGGCATCGCTAAGACTTGCTCCTTCCGTCAAATTCCCAGCAATAATGTACACCTGACGCTGGTTAATGCGTTGAATTTCTCCAGGAGCTTGGGCATCTACAATACTTGCCACATCGCTCAGGCGCACTTGGCGATTATTTTCCACAAATAAAGGCAATCTTTGTAGTTGCGAAGGTGTTTGCACAGATTCTTCATCTAATTGCACCCGCACATCTACAAGACGATTGCCCCGTTGCAACTGTGTGGGTACGCTACCTTGAATTGCAGTTGCGATTGTGTCACCAATTTCTCTAGTAGTCAATCCCAAAGCTGCAACCCGCTCCCAGTCGGGAAGAATCTGAATTTCTGGTTGACGCGCATCTGCATCGGGACGAAATCTAGCTAAGGTGACTTTTTCTTCCAAATTTGCCAGTAATTGCTCTCCGGCTTTTTGTAAGGTGTCTGCGTCATTTCCTTGCAGGATAATATCAACTTCAGCACCACGAACGGGAGAATTAGTGAGAATTAAACCTCGTACTTGTCCGGGAGATAAACGTAAGCGAATACCGGCTAAATTTAGTTTGTTAAACTCTTGAGTAACTCGTTCCACATAGGCTTCTACGTCTGAACCAGGTTTGAGGGTGATGGTACTGGAACTCCGCAAGGGGTTTTCAGTAGTATTGCTACCAAATAAACCACCTCCAATTGTTGAAAATACGTATTCTGTTTCTGGCTGACGGCTGAGGATATCATTAACCGCAGCCATGACTTTTTGATTATTTTCTAAAGGAGTACCGGGAGGAAATTGAGCGAATAAATTGGCTTGTCCGGTATTAATACGGGGTAAAATCTCTTGGGAAATTTGCGGTATCATCCACAAGCTGCCACCACCAAGTAGGATAATAGCGATCGCCACTGTTAACAATCGAAAACGCAATATTTTACTCAACAAAGCGCTATATCCTCTGGTTGCGGCATCAAAACGACTATTAAACTCCCGTAAAAACCAGAAATCACTCATACCACTGGAAAAGCGCCATGCCAGCATTCGAGAAGTGAGCATCGGCACTACGGTTACAGCAATCAGGATAGAAGCGGCAACAGAAAAACTAATAGTGAGAACTAACTCATTGAATAGTAGTGAAATAAAGCCACCAATCAACAAAAACGGCAATACAGCAACTAAATTCGTGCTAGTAGAAGCCAGCAATGCTGATTCTACTTCCTGGCTACTTTGTTCTGCCTGTTGAATCAGTCGCAGTGGGCTAAGGCGAGTTCTCGTATCTTTGCCGGGAGTCATGCCTGCACCCTCGGCAATATTCTCCAACATCACGATGGAGTTATCCACCACAATACCCACACCCAATGCCAAACCACCCAAGCTGAAAATATTTAGGGATAAGCCAAATAATCCCATCAAAATGATTGCAGCGAGGGTTGCCAAAGGAATAGCAAATACAATAATTAGAGTTTGCCGTACTGAACCGAGAAATAACAAAACAGCGATCGCGGCAAGTGCTGCTCCTACTAACCCGGAAGTAGTGACGTTAGCAATAGAATTGCGAATAAATCGTGACTCATCCAAAGTAGGTGTGAGAACTGCCTCTTGTGGAACAACACCAGATTGTCTCAATTCTTCCAGTCGCTTTTTCACTCCATCAACAACATCGATGGTGTTGGCATCTGGTTGTTTTTGAATGCTGATTTTGACTGCCGATTCTCCGTTGAGTAAGACGAACAGACGTTGGTTTTCGGTACCGTCAATAACCTCAGCAAAGTCACGCAGATACACACGTCTGGGAAGCGGGGAAGTAGTAGGGGTAGTGCCTTGTACTTGCCCTGAAGTAGAGGAAGTGGGGGAAGGGGAAGAAACTTCAAAAGAAAGATTACGGATTTCTTTAGCGTCTTTAAAACGCCCGACAGTGCGGGTGAGAGGTTCGGAATTTTGTCCAAAAATTCTACCGCCAGAAATATCTTGGTTACGGCTTGTCAGTTCATTGAGTACATCTGTTAAACCAACACCAAGAGCTTGCAAGCGATCTAAATCAATATTGACTCTGACTTCTTCTTGTACTCCTCCCGATACATCTACCCCTGCCACTCCTGACACCACACTTAGCTCGCGGGCTAATTCTTCTTCGGCAAATACCCGCAAATCAACACCTTCTAAAGAAGGCGAAGTCAACGCCATTTCGTAAACAGGTGATTGGGAGGGATCGAATTTAAATATGCGGGGTTCTTCGATAGTATCTGGCAAACCACTTCTAGCTCTGTTAAATGCCGCCGTCGCATCATTGAGAGCTTGATCAATATTGCCTCCTGGTAGAAAGAACAGATCCAAATTTACCTGCCCTTCACGAGTTTGGGAAAAAACCTGCACTACGCCCTCAGTTGCGGCAAAAGCTTCTTCTAATGGTTTGGTAATTTCATCAACTCCTACCTCAGGTGAAATTCCAGGAGCTTGTACCCGCACACCAATCCGGGGATAAGTAATTGATGGCAGCAAATCTACTGGTAGTTTAGTGATGAAAAAGAAACCCATTACAATCACTGCCAAGGTAAGCATGAGTGTGCCAATGTGCTGGCGGATAGCAAGGGCACTGATACTAAATCCCCCAATCTTTTTTGTTTGCTGCATTTTTCTAAATTTAAAATTCAGACAAAAACAATTTCTATTTCCCTGTCGAAGTTGAGTCTAATTTCTCAGAGAGAATTGAAAGACTTACAGCATTACCATCTTGTAACGGCTTGCCACTCCGCACTACATAAGCTTCACCTGGTTGTAAGCCAGATATAACTTCTACTTTGCCATCAGCACGTTTACCCAAAGTGACGGTTCTCGCTGTAACTTTTGTTGAATCTTCTGTTTTTGACACCACAAATACTTGTCCCTGAGTATTTTCGTCTGTCGATTTTAAATTTCGGTTTTCTTGTTCTTTCTGTACTCCCTGAATGGCTGTCAACGGTACTACTACTTGTTCTTCTCCTTTACTAACAAAACTTGCTCTGGCTAGCAGCCCACTGCCAATTCTGCCATCACTGTTGGGAATCACTATTTCCACTGGTACTAAGCGAGCGGTAGTATCGGCTGCTGGGGAGATGCGTGTTACCGTACCAATGTAACTTTCATTAGGAAAGGCATCTAAGCGCACTTGTACAGATTGCCCTACCTGAATATTTGCCAGTTCTAACTCAGAAAGTTGAACTGCAACTTTAACACGGCTAAAATCACCAATTTTTAATACTTCATTGCCTGGTTGTAAAAGGTTACCTGGTTCTGTAACCTTTTCTAATACTGCACCAGCAATTGGAGATGTCAGTCTTGTATAGGATCTGCGTTCTTGTGCTTGTGCCACTACAGCTTTTTGAGCAGTTAATCTACCTTTGGCAGCAGCTACTGCTTGCTGTTCTGTACGCACTTGCTCTTCGGCGGCACGTAATGCTTGCACAGCAGTTTGGGCAGTAGTACGTGCTTGTTCAGCCGCTTGTTGGGCGATCGCTCCTTCTTTAAAAAGTTTTTCTTGCCTTTGTGCATCTGCTTGAGCTTGAGTTACTACAAGTCTCGCCCGCTCTACTTCCGCACGAGCATTACTGACTTGAGTATTTGCTCTGGCTACTTCTGATTGCAGGGCGGCTAGTTCAGCTTCCGCTTGATTTAATGCTGTCCTTAATAGCACATCATCCACCTGCCCAACAATTTGTCCTTGTGTGAGTATATCCCCCACATCTACATTCAAAGCCACAAGCCTTCCTTCCACCTGCGATCGCAATGATACAGTCCGGTATGGTGTAGTAGTGCCTGTATACTCTAGTTGCTGTTGCAGTAAATCCTTGCGGGCGATTGCCACATCCACAGGCGTTGCACTAGCTGCTTGTGAGCCACGACGCTCTTGTTGAGCCTCGGCTGATTCTTTGGGAAACGAGCCACAACCTCCGATTAGCAACGCGATACCTAGCAAGCTAGCTAGCCAATAGATAGGTGAACCCAACATCAAAGCGGGATTTTGAACGAATTTACGCGGCTTTTTTCCTTCGCGAATCATGGATTTGGCTCCTACCAAGGAAGTTTGTAGCTATAAAGCCCGTCTATATAACAAGTAATTTCAACTAAGGTAACCTGCGGCATAGACACTAGAGAATCCTCTGCAAAATGAAAAATATACTAGCAATATTCATGCAAAATACTTGTATAAATAAAGACATATAATTATATCAATAGACAAAATGATCAATACTATTGAATTTGGTCACATACAGAAAAATCTGAGTAACCGATGGAAATCTTAGTAATTCTAAAAAGAAAGTATAAATGTTTTTAACTAACTTTCCATCTGCTTGTTGGTATAAGGCTTTTAACAACCAAAATCAGCCTTTTACCGCTAGCTTGTTTCTCTATTACTATCCTATAGACTGAAGCTTGGAAGACACATGGCAAGAAAGTCACGTATGTAGCAGTGACTAAAGTCATGTTTTTACTATGACAAATTTGAGGCTAATATTAAAAGCCTATATTTTAGACGACATCTCAAGAATAGGGTGACGCGATCGCAGTGGCATGAGATCTAATAAACAAGAACCATTTACCGCACTGTAGCAAAACTATCAGTAATTCTTGAAGTATTTAGTTTATATTAAGAAAAATAAAGTTTTAGAAATGAAGGATACACATCATGTATTTCCGATCAAAACTCAGTGTGAATTAACTTTGCGCAAGGAAGGCTACCAGTGACATCACCGCAACAACTTGTACAAACAACTAACGAATCCCTGCTTATAGAATTTTTCCAAGCATCAGTGGGCAAGTGGCGCTCAGAACGGCGCTACTATACGTTGCCGGAGGGAGAAACAAAAGAAATGGTTAGTATCATTACTATCCGGTACTTAGAGCAGAGGTGTGATGAATTGCAACAGCTAGCTCAAATGCACAATTTGCCTGACGCGGTGAGTTTAGTATGTGGTGCCGAAGTGATCTGGGAAAGCACTGATTCTATCTCCGGAAGGAAGGAATCTAAGGGAAAAACCTTATTTGGGGCAAAGGGAAACATACTGTATCGCGATCGTGGTTTCGCTACAGCCAAACCAGTCACTGCCCAGTATTTCTTTCCCAACCCTACAACTCTCTGTTTGCGAACTGAGTATAATGGTTCCGTATTTGAGGAAGAATTAAAGCTTGTTGGTAGTAAATATAGAACGCGCCAGTCAATTATCTCCCGTGCAGGCGAACAATTAATGATTGGCCAGTATTTGGAAAAAAGGATTTAAATAGTTCTATTGTAATTGTTATGGGAGCAAAGCCATCTCGCGTAAAGTCTTGGATGGTTTGTATTACTTGGTTCTTTGTAGTAGTTGCGATCGCAATACTTTATATTTACCCTTCGATTAGTTGCAAACTATTGAATAATCAACAAGCTGGTGAAATTAATCAGTGGAGGACACATAATGAACCACCGTGAAGCAAAAAATGAGGACGCGGGGACATGGAGATAACTAGACGCGGAGATAAATTATAGGAGCCACAACCGCTCATGCTTATTGTAAGGTAATGGCATATATTCAGAAATAAGAAAATATATGTGATGACATAAACTTGAAAACATACAAATTTTTTAGCATAATAAGTTAGTGGAATGGACAGTTGAACTTCATGATGATTTTGAGCCAGAATTTAATGATTTGCCTAAAGATGTACAAGATGAGTTACTTGCTACAGCAAAGTTACTAGAAGAATTTGGCCCAACACTAAAACGTCCTCATGTTGATACCCTTAATGGGTCTAAGTACAGCAATATGAAAGAGTTGCGTTTTGATGCTTGTGATGGAGTTTGGCGTGTAGCATTTGCCTTTGATCCTAAAAGACAAGCCATCTTACTGGTAGCAGGTGATAAGTCCAGTGTTAGTCAAAAACGTTTTTACAAGCGACTCATAAAAACTGCTGATATGCGGTATGAAGCTCATCTCTCGAAATTAAAAACAGACGGTAAAGATAATGGGTAAAAGTCTGAGAGAAAAAATAAACGAACTACCGATAGAGCGCCAAGAAAAAATCGAGAAACGCGCACAGGAATTAATAGCCTTAGAAACAGAAAGGCAAAAAATTAGGCAAGAGCTAAAAGTCAAAATCAAACAGGTTTTTAAACTAAAATTTAGACGTTTAAATAGCATCCGTGCGAGAACTAACGCAAGGCTAGAAAGCAGGCACAGAAATGATTCTAACAATCGTTAACACGATTTTTAGTTTTTGGCGCTAAAGCACTTACTACAAACCATTTACAACTATAGCTCAAACTCAGGTAAAACCTCTTTACCAGAAAGTACAGCCGGGATTTGAACAACTTCTACAGGTTGCCCTGATCGGTAAATCTCCACTTGTTCGTCTTGAAAATTAATCAGCCAACCCAAGCGCAAATCATTTTCTAGGTAATCCTGCATTTTCTCTTACAAATGTTGGGGGCGATCAGATTCACAACGGAGTTCAATCACAAATCAGGCATCAGTAGTGAGAATTTTTTGCGTTCCTCTGAAGCTAATGCTTACCTACGCTCTATATCTGCAAAATCTAGTATTTAGTAACTTGAGTTTGAAAATTCCATCCACTTAGGTTATTTTTTATTTTTCATAAATTTTATAAGAGTAAGTCATCAGTTCAGAGTTAAAGTTGGCAACTCGATCCTAAGGAAACATTTTCAATTTCTTCTAAATGAACTGAAATAATTCACCAAATTCTTAGCTATTCCAAGCTTTTTTGTTAATTAATTCTACTGTCATAGAACTTTTGATTGTATTTTTTATCTACATTACAACATAATTGTTTAAGAATAGTTAACAACTATTAACTAGTAGACATACTCGTAATTTATTTTTACTTGTTAAATAAAATACTTGTCATAATATTATACAGATATTTATAATCTATAAAAACTGGGTGTTAAGTTAGTAAATCCCAGCTAATAACTCAAGTAGAGACTTAATCTAGGCAAATATTATTAATCGTACAAAGGATAATTAAAATGAGAATTCACTACAATTGCTCTGATAACTTTCTAAATAAAATTACCGCAAGAGAAGCTGTTTCTATAAGAGATTTTAGAGATTTTATTCAATATGGTGCAAAGATGAAGAAAGTAAAAGTTGAAATAGAGTTATCAGAATTACTTTATATGATGAGTAAAGTTGGTGGTTATGAAAGTGTAATGCTAGAAGATTTTGGCCACTCTATTGCAGCTTATACTCAACATGAAAAAGATTATGAAGGTGGTTCGGATATCAAAATGTATGAACGCTTTTATATAGATTTAATCAATGAAGAACAAAAAAATTTAGAAAACGCTGAAAAAGATTCAACAATTGACTATATCGATAACTATTACATGAAATCACCTGATTAATAATTTATTGATCTGGGCAAGTCGCTAAATTACTCAAATAATACTCCAGGACTTACGCAAGTATGACAAGTGACGGTGGGGCGTAGCCTTTGTCAATCAGCAAATAATTCGTCAGAGTATGATTAGACTTGGCTACTCAATCAATACTGATAATAGTCAAGTTTTGTAAAGTTCATCTTTTAATTTTTTGTAGGACTAAAGTGCTTACTACAAACCTTCTACAAGCTAGCATCAATTAACACCGAAAGCGCACTTTGAGCAAAAGTTGCTCCATTAGGCGACTTTTCAATTGTTGCCATCAGACTTGCACCACCAATTAAAAGAAGATACTGTTGCGAAAAGAATTCTGGATTTTGCACGCCAGCTTCAGCCGCTAACCGCATAATGATTTGTCGAATAGATTCACGCAAGTCAATGGAAACCTGATGAGCTTTGTGAGATGCATCAGCAATTTCTAGAACAGCATTAATAAAAGGACATCCACGAAAATTAGGACTAGCATACCAGTCACGCAACACATCAAAGGTTGCCAATAAACGCTCTTTAGGTGTATTGCCTCGTTCTTTGACAGCATTTTCAAACCAACACAACCATTGAGATGCCCGATATTTCATCACTTCTTCAATGAGCTTGTCTTTGGAAGGAAACCAACGATAGAGCGTTCGTTTAGCAACACCTGAAGCGGCAATCACTTCATTAATGCCTACATACTGAATACCCTTCTGATAGAAAAGTTCAGAAGCTGTTTCTAAGATTTGTTGTCGAGTGTGACTAGATTCGTGAGTCATAAACTTTGGGGTAGACAAGTTTGTCTCCTTAGAGATATACTAGCACCTATCTTGGGTAGACAAGTCTGTCTACATAGTGATAGTTGGAGGTTTTCACCAATGGAATTTACGATTCACACAATTGAAACAGCTCCAGAAGACTCCAAAGAAGCTTTAGTTCACGCTCAAAAGACGTTTGGTTTTATCCCAAATTTGGAAGGTGTTTTTGCTGAAGCTCCTGCTTTGCTTAAAGGTTCAATAACGCTATGGGATTTGTTCGCAACCACAAGTTTCAGCCCAATTGAACAACAAGTGATTTATTTGACTGCAAATTATGAGCATGAATGTCATTATTGCATGGCGGCACATTCTGGCTTGGCAAAAATGATTGGAATGCCAGTCAGTGATATTCAAGCGCTTCGCAACGGTACACCGTTAAATAATCCCAAACTACAGACTTTGCGTCATTTTACCCAGCGCATGATTCAAACTCGTGGTTGGATTGAAGATAGTAAGATTGAAGAGTTTATCGCGGCTGGCTATAGCAACAGACAAGTGCTGGAAGTAATTTTGGGCATTGCCATCAAAATCATACATAACTATACAAATCACATTGCTCAAACCCCTCTAGATAAGGAATTTCAGCCATACAAGTGGTCAAAACCGATAGTGAATATATAGGTAAACAGAGATTAAACTTCTTACAAAAATTAGGATCTAAGTTAATTACGACCACAAATGGACGCCGATAAACACTGATAAAATCTGTGTCATCTGTGTTTATCTGTGGTCGATTTGTTTGAAAATCTACCCGTAACTTTAATTTTGCCTAACCACTTAATAATGATTCCCTGATTTGCGATGATGCACAGCAGTTACACCATCAGGATTTAGCACTTTGCCGTCATCTACAGTTGCATACACAAGCCAATGATCGCCAGCTTCCATTCGGCTTTGTACGGTGCATTCCAAGTATGCTAAGGCATCTGCAAGGACAGGGTTACCATTTTCGGCTTCTTGAGTAGCTACTCCAGCAAAACGATCTTGTGCCGGGCTAAAAGGCTTGAGGAAGTGCTTCATCAAACCTATGTGCTCGCCTTCTTTAAGAATATTGAGGACAAATTTATTACCTGAATGTGTCAGTGGTTCTACTGCACGATCTTTCGCAACGGCAACAGTAAAACCAGGAGGACTAAAACTGGCTTGCGATACCCAAGAAGCCAACATTGCACTAGAGATATCGCCCTGTTTGGCAGTGAGAACGCACAAAGAACCAACTACTCGCCCAACAGCTTGTTCAACTGTAGTCGCTGGTTGGCTGGGAGTGCGTACTTTTTTGGCTTTTTTCAGAGCTTGAGCAAAGTCGGTTCCTGCTTCTTCGCACATTTGCAGGGTGGCATCATTTGGTTTAAATTTGACTCTGATGGTATCAAAACCAAACTGATAGCCAGCATCTTTGAGTTTACCTTCAAGTAAATCAACCGCCTCGCCACTCCAACCATAGGAACCAAATACACCAGCGAGTTTGTTTTTGGCAGCACTGGAAAGTACAATACCTAAAGCAGTTTGCACTGGTGTGGGTGCATGACCGCCAAGAGTTGGAGAACCAATAATGAAACCTGCTGCTTTTTCCACAGCAGTTTGAATTTCCTCAGGAGCGGCGACTTCGCAGTTAATAGATTCGACGCTGATACCAGCCTTAGTAATACCGTGGGCGATCGCTTGTGCTAAGGTTGCGGTATTCCCGTAAGCCGAAGCATAAATTAATGCCACTGTAGTATCTTGGGAGGTTTGCTGTTGGCTCCACTCCCGATATGCTTTGGTGAGTTCAATTAAGCCATAACGCACCAGAGGCCCGTGATTGGGTGCATACATTCTGACTTGCAAATCAGCAAGCTTTTCTAGGGATGTTTCGACCTGACGCGCATGGGGAGCCATTAGACACTCAAAATAATAGCGTCGGTCTTCGAGAAAAATTTGCCAACCTTCATCAAATACTTGATCACTGCATATATGCGCTCCAAAGAGTTTATCTGTGTATAAAATTTCTGTTTGCGGATCGTAAGTGCAAAGCTGATCGGGATAGCGTGGGTTAGGGGTTGGAATGAATTGTAAGTGATGACCTTTGCCTAAATCTAGGGTTTCTTCCCCACGTTTAACAAGAATAGGCAAATCTGGGTTCTCTAATGCCCCTCGCAAATTGATCGCCCCAGGATTAGAACAAACAAAAGTTATCTGTGGCGCACGTTCTAGTAATACTTTTAGAGTTGCGGCGCGGTTAGGATTGACATGCCCAAGAATCACATAATCAATTTGTTTTAAATCAAACCTTTGTCGTAATGTATCTAAGTAAATTTCCGTAAAAGTTTCTCCGGGAGGATCAATGAGGGCAACTTTGTCCCCTTGAATTAAATAAGAATTTGCAGTTGTACCTTTAGCAAGGGCGTATTCAATTTCAAATCGGAGTCTTGTCCAACTGCGCGATCGCAGTATTGTCGTATCGGTAGCAATAGGGAGAACTTGAACGTCACGGGGTTTTGTAGATGTCATGGCTTATGGGTATTGGGTATTGGTGATTGGGGACTGGGGATTGGGTATTAAGATTTCTTTATTCCTAGTCCCTAGTCCCTAGTCCCTAGTCCCTCTTAATAATGATTTCCAACTTTACGATGATGTACGGCAGTCAGTGCATCTGGCTTACTTACCCGTCCAGCATATACAGTACTGTAGACAATCCAATGATCGCCACCATCCATTCTGCTCAGAACTTCACACTCCATGTAAGCCAATGCATCAGTAAGAATAGGCGCACCGTTTTCGGCTGCCTGGGTTCTAACTCCTTCAAAGCGATCAGCACCAGGGGCAAAACGTTTGAGGAAATGCTTCATTAAGCCTTGGTAATTTCCTTCTTCGAGGACGTTAAGTACAAACTTATCACCTACTTGCATGAGTGATTCAATCGCCCTGTCTTTTGCCACTGCAATTGATATTCCTATAGGCTTGAAGCTGGCTTGACTTACCCAAGATGCAAGCATTGCACTTTTCACATCGCCTTTTTTAGCAGTAATGATATATAGTCCACCACTAAGTTTGCCTAAAGCTTTGTCTAAATCAGCACCAAGAGATTTCATCGCTTTGATGCTTTTATCGCGTGTCACCCACTGTCCTAAGTCTGTTCCTGCCTCTTCACACAGCTTATAAATATTGTCTGTGGGCATTTCTTTGATCCGAATTGCCGGGAAGACTGGTGTTAAACCTAAATCCCGGAATTTACTTAAAAGTGGATCGATTGGCTCATCATCGCCACCACCTGTCTCAAATATCCCTACAGCTTGCTTTTCTTTGACAGCGCCTAAAACCGCACTCAAAGCAGTCTGAGCAGCAGTATCAGACGTTGGTGGTGTCCCCACGACAATTCCTGTACACCTACCGACAATTTCTTGGAGTTCTTGCAAATCTGCTGACTTGAGATCCACCCATTCTACTGCCACACCAGTTTTGGCAATGCCATTAGTGATGCTTTGGGCAAGGCGATCGCTAAAGCCGTATTCTGAAACGTAAAATATGCCAACCACAGTTTCTGCTTTGGTTTGAGATTGGCTCCACTTGCGATAGCGTCCGGTCAGTTCTTCAACGTTGTGGTAGAGTAAAGGGCCGTGACCTGTTGCAATCATGCCGATTTTTTCCAATTCACCCATACGCTTCATTGCAGACAGCACCGAGCGGGCATTAGGAGCCATCAGGCATTCATAGTAGAACTGAAAATCTGGTGATATTGCTTCTAGATCTTCGTCAAAAGTAGCATCCGAGCAATAGTGCAACCCAAAAGCATCACAGGTAAACAGGATTTGGGTTTTGTGGTCGTAGGTAAAGATAGTATCAGGCCAATGTAAGTTTGGTGCAATCACGAATTCTAGTTCGTGTCCATTACCCAAATCTAGGCGATCGCCATTTTTAACAATTCGCCGTTTGAAGGGCTGATGTACCAAGTCCTCCAAAAACTGGATTGCTACCTTAGAACCAACAACAGTAACATCAGGCGCAAGTTGCAGGACATCTTTAACTAAGCCACTGTGGTCTGGCTCGGTGTGGCTGATAATTAAATAATCTATATCTACTGGATTAATCTGATTTTTGAGAGTATCTAAAAATAACTGACGAAACTTTTCGTGGGAAGTATCGACTAATGCCGTCTGCTCACCGCGAATGATGAACGAGTTGTAGGTAGTACCGTTTTGCAAACCGAATTCAATGTCGAAGCGATCGCGATCCCAATCTAGAGAACGAATTGTTGTTGTTTCCGGCGCAATTTCAGCAACCTGAACAGTCAGTCTTTTCTTTGGATTTTCGGCGAGTGCTACCATTACTCCCCTCCCTAGCGAATGAGTATTTCTTCCTCTCTTTCTATTGTGACACGACGAGAATGTAAATATTTATTAAATAATTTATAGATTAGTTAAAAAATCTCAAAGTATAAATTTGAACATATTTGAGACTCTATAGGCACGCTGGTTCAGAATCGGCAGGAGGGCGTGCTTGAGCTTCGTCATCTACTAAGGACAACATTAATAGGTTCTGTCCACTGAAGAGAGTTAAAATATTCCGTTTCAGTTGTTCGTCACTTCATTCGGAAAGCTGAGAGAGAACAGATGTAAAAATTGTATACTCCTGTGGGCATGGATATTGGAGCCGAGACACCAAAAGCGATCGCCTTATCGATCATTGCTGAAATTCAAGCTGTATTGACAAAGCGTCGTGGTGTCTTTTTGCGCGATCGCACTGAACCAATACATTCACGCAGTCAAGTGTGGATACAGTTTTGCGATCGCCCTGCTGGATATACTTCTAAAGGAATGAAAATTCCTCAAATCTTACCTAAAGAAACTATTCCGATTAATACTCCGTTAAGCTTGAAAATAAATCTCGATTGTCCAGGAAGTTATCTACTATTGTTTAATCGCGGACAAGATAAGCAAGGAAATATTACCAAATATTTAGTTACTCCTTCTCAGGCTTTTGCTCCTAGTTATCAACTATTAGAGAAATCTATCTTAATACCTCAACAGGATGCAATACTCTATGAAGATGGTATTGAATTTGATGCAGAGGGTAAAGAAGAATATATCGGGATTGTCATTGATAATCCATTAAATCTACCTTGGCTAAATCCCGATACTGATAACCCTGCTTTGGAATGGCAAGGTAAGCATTTAAAAGAAGTGTGGGAACAGCTACACGCTCAAGATAAATGGCGAGTTTTCTATCGAAATTTTAATGTTATATCTGCTATATCTGCAAATCTTTGATTAATTTAGCTTGATAGGCATTTGGGTAATGCCCAAATACCAGCATCCTCTGGTATCCAAGCAATGGTGCTGTACCCATGATCAATGGTGATTGGTTTGTTTCACCCCATTGAGACAATGCTATATTCTTCTAGTACAGCAAGTTTCATAATAGGGCCGGGGGCCACGGCATTGACTCGAATGCCTTTTATATACGTTATATTCTTCTGGCATTGATTTAGCGACACTCTGAATGTCGCCAGCAACGATAGTATTGCTATTGTTTTCTTTCTCATCTTTGGAAATTGGCTGCGTCAATATATCGAAAATGTGGTTAGCTTTAATGATTGGCAATTCCCGGTTGCACTGGGGTTGGTTTGAAGGCGAAACTCTTTGCTACACTTGGGATACAAATCATCTATCTGAATCTTCTGTACAGGAACCAGCTAAATGTCAAACCCTTGACGACTTGCTAAAAAATCTCTCCCCCTCTCCCCCTCTCCCCCTCTCCCCCTCTCCCCTTCCTCCCCTAATCCTCGCCTCAGTAGTACCCAGCCAAACTGCACTGTGGCAAATTTATCCAAATGTTCGGATTATCACCTTAGAGCAAGTACCCCTCCAGGGATTGTATCCGACTCTTGGAATTGACCGTGCCTTAGGGCTGTGGGGTGCAGGGAAAACTTGGGGTTTTCCTATGTTGATAATAGATGCAGGCACAGCATTGACTTTTACTGGTGCAAATGGTAATCAAAATCTTGTCGGGGGTGCGATTCTTCCGGGATTAGTTTTACAGCTGGGAACTCTTGCTAATAGAACTGGGCAATTACCAAATGTGGAGTTACCCCAGCAACTTCCGCAACGATTTGCTTTAACTACTCCAGAGGCAATGCAAAGTGGAGTGATTTACACTCTATTAGCTGGAATCAAAGATTTTGTAGAAGCATGGTGGCGCTCACATCCTGAAAGTAAGATTGCGATTACTGGGGGCGATCGCACTTTGTTAGTAAACTATCTTCAATCCCAATTTCCAGAGATTGCCAATCGTTTGATGGTAGAACCAAATTTGATATTTTGGGGAATACGGGAAATAGTCATTAGTCATTAGTCAATGGTCATTAGTTATTGGTAAGCCTCTACCTACTAACCACTGCACGGGGGGGCAGTGCGTTGCGGAGCCAGTACTGGCTCACCACTAACCACTAACTCTTTTGACAAAATTCTTAATATCTTCAACCACGACCTTAGTACAATTTTCTGGTAAATTATTTCCGGCGTGATCAATAATTTTTAACTCAGTCTTTGGAGTTTCTCTAGCATAAATTTCGCTTTTAGCTAAAGCATCTGGCGAATCTTTTCCACCTTGCAAAATTAACACTGGAACTGTAAGAAAATTTAATTTATCTTGCAGTAACTCGGCACGAATTTCTGGCAGTTGACGCAGGAATAATAACTGACTACTTGTAGTGTACCGCAACATCATTTGTCGTTGTTGCCACTCTTCTTCTAATTTAGAATTTAAACGTAGTTTCTTGGTTAATGGGCGAAGTAACCGCAATACTTTAAATAACCAAAGAGGGCGTTTCATCAAATCCTGTTTTGTCTGCCAACACTGTTCTAATCCTTCAACATCTACACCCTCTGGTGCTAAAAGTACCAAGCCATAAATTTGTTCTGGATACTTCAAAGCATAGCTAGCAGCAATCCAACCTCCGAGCGAATGTCCTATTAAGTAAACTTTCCCTATCTTCAAAGCTTGCAGAAGTTCAGCAAGACACTCGACTTGTAAATCTATTGAGTAGTGGATATTAGGATAATCTGATTCACCAAATCCAAGTAAATCTACTGACAAACAATGAAAATCTTGTGAGAGTAATTCCATTGCTGCTACCCATTGGCTACTATCATTCCAAGTACCATGTAGGAAAATTATGGGAATTCCCTCACCTGCTTCACACCAGAAGATTAACCCTTGAGAAGTCTTTCTCCGGGAATTACGAAATAAATTATTCATACTGTTGAGTAATTAATTTTTAAATCTAGTAATGGTTAAGAGTTAATAGCTAATAGCAATAAACAATTAATTCAATATAATTTATGCCAAAGTTGTCAAGCCTTGCAAGTAATCTTCTAACTG
Source organism: Chlorogloeopsis sp. ULAP01 (assembly GCF_030381805.1). NCBI lineage: Bacteria > Bacillati > Cyanobacteriota > Cyanophyceae > Nostocales > Chlorogloeopsidaceae > Chlorogloeopsis > Chlorogloeopsis sp. ULAP01. Next base: position 276,856 of record NZ_JAUDRH010000006.1, on the reverse strand, counting down.
GCGACTATGATCGTGAGACATTTGTTCTGGGGGTAGAGAATTGAGATGAAAAGCCTTAATTTCCAGAACTTCTAGTGTGTCTTGAATTTCCATTTCTCCTTGTACTTCTGCTTCTACAACAACACAAATCGAATGGATTCTAGGATCGCGATCTGGAGCGGAGTAAACTCCAACTAAACGCTTTATCTTCGCTAACTCCAGCCCTGTTTCCTCCATCAACTCCCGTCGAACTGCATTAGGTATATCTTCCCCCCAATCCACCATGCCTCCTGGTAATGCCCAACGACCATTATCTCGCCGTCGGATCAATACAATCCGCCCATCAGGCAAAATCGGAATAATGCTTGTGCCAGGGATTGGATGACGGAAAATAATCCCCAGTACAGTTTGTCCATATCGCCATAAGTTACGTGTGGATTGGATAGCCACAGTAAAAAAAGCTAGAATATTCAATCTTTTAATCTTAGTAAATATGTACGTTTTACTTTACTTTAAAGCAGATTTCTATTTAGGTCTCCTCAATTATTCCAAAAATTAGTTTTTCGATACAAGTATATATGATTTTTGTCAACAACCAGAAGAAGTATTTCTGTTTAATTCTAACTTATGTATTTGTGTCCTGTTAAGTAAGATTTAAACTTCCTAATACTTAATAAATAAAGGTTAATTACCTAAAAATCTAGCTTAGATTTATTTTTGATAGCTAAATTTTGATAGCTAAATAAGAAATATGTGTATTTTGAATTGCAATTGTAAGATTCAACAATAGTGTTACCCCAAAATGTAAAATATATTTATCTGGGATACAAGTAACTATAAATACATATATTCTAAAATTTATACTTACGCAATAGCGAATCAAGTAATTATACTAAATTGTCGTTGACACAATAAACGAGAATGCGATAATCTAGATTGCTGTTTAAAATATTTTCATAGCTAAAACTAGGCTGAAACCATATCAAAAACATTGGTAGCTGATATTGCCTATATTATGCCTAGCTAAAGCTCTTTGTTGTTTATTTATGAGGTGAACATGGCTAAGCGCCGCAATCCAAAAAAAGAAAAGGCGCTACGGAACCAGGCATATGCCAGAAAGTTTCGTAAACGAACTACAACAGGACGTTTCCAAAGAAGGTTCCAACAAAGACCGCCGAAGAGTGAAGAAGATGAGGGAGCAGCAGCTGTTGATGCTGAATAGTTTGCCTGTTGGAATGCTCACTCTTTAAGCTTTTTAATGAGGTTGGCGTACAAAAAGTACGCCTTCATCGTCCTTGTGAATGTTTGATTCAACAGTTTAGAGATTAATTTGGCTACGGGCAGCAAGTAGTTCCTTTCTAACTTGCTCAAAGCCCGTACCACCATAGCTGTTACGGGCAGCTACTACTTGCTGGGGTGAAATCGCTTCGTAAATATCGGCTGCAAAAGCTGGATGAAGTTGTTTCCATTCCTCTAAAGTCAAATCTTTCAGTAGTTTGCCAGCTGCAAGGCTGGTTTTGACTACTTTACCTACAAGATTATAGGCTTCTCGAAAAGGTACACCTCGTGCTGCTAGATAATCTGCCACATCTGTAGCATTAGAAAAGTCTTCTGTCACCGCTTGTGCTAAACGCTGAATGCGAAACTTTAAGCCTTCTCCTAGTAAAATGGTCATTGCTTCTAAGCAGGCTTTGACGGTATTGACAGTGTCAAAAAGGCCTTCTTTATCTTCTTGTAGATCTTTATTGTATGCCAAGGGTAATCCCTTCATAATCACCAATAAAGCTTGAAGATGACCAAAGACACGACCTGTTTTGCCTCTCACCAATTCTGGTACATCTGGGTTTTTCTTTTGAGGCATGATGCTAGAGCCAGTGGCACAGTTATCTTGAAGAGTGACAAAAGCAAATTCTTCCGATGCCCAAAGAATGATTTCTTCTGAAAGGCGGCTGAGGTGAACCATGATTAAACTAGCAGCACATAAAAATTCGATCGCAAAGTCGCGATCGCTCACTCCATCCAGACTGTTAGCATAAATTTCATCAAAATGCAAGAGTTCGGCTGTGTAATGACGGTCAATCGGGAAAGTAGTTCCTGCTAAAGCACCACAACCCAGAGGCGAAATATTTACCCGGCGATAAACATCGCTCAAGCGTTCCCAGTCGCGTTGTGCCATCTGAAAATATGCTAATAAGTGATGGGCTAAACTTAGGGGTTGGGCGCGTTGTAGATGAGTATAGCCAGGAATTAGGGTTTCAACGTTATTTTCAGCAATATCTAGGAGAACGCTTTGAAATTCTCGCAATTGCTTCTGAATTTGTTTAATCTGCTCGCGCAAATACAATCTAGTATCTGTGCCAACTTGATCGTTTCGGGAACGAGCAGTGTGCAGTTTTTTACCCACATCGCCGATAATCTCCACAAGACGGCGCTCGACGGCAAAATGAACATCTTCTGCATCGATACCAGGATTAAATTTGCCTTGCCGATATTCTTGGCGAATTTGCTCTAAACCAGTAACTAATTGCTCTTCTTCTTCTGGAGAAATGATGCCGCACTTACTCAGCATTTTGGCATGAGCAACAGAGCCAGTCAAATCATATTCTATTAATTCAATATCAAAATTGATACTCGCATTAAAGCGAGCGATCGCAGGATGCAATGCTGATTCAAATCGCTGGCTCCAAGTTTGCTGTTTAGTCATAAATCGGGAAATGATGAATTCTAAATTATGAATTATGAATGATAAAATTTTTCATAATTCATTATTAATCATTCATAATTTTTTAGCCGTAGCTTGTCAGACTCCGAATCATATAACCAATCGCTAATCCAATCAATAGCGCCCAAGCTTGGCCCGTTTTTAGAAAATGAGTAAAGGCTCTTTGCATTTGACCTAATATATCTGGATCGGTAATATTTTGAGCCAAAACTGGCCAATCAATAGGTAAATGTCCAGTTAACTGAGATACCATATCACTACAAAAGTTCATATCTTTTAATAAATCTCAATAATTAGAAGGCAGTTAGGTAATAGCCAATGGCTAATGGGTATGAACAATTAGCTATTAACCATTTGTTGATATACAAATTGTCAGTAAAAGGCTTAAGGTAAATGCAGCCAATGTTACCCAGGATTTCATTTTTTACTTACGTATTAAATTAACATCACCGTCATAACTTAAGAATTAGGAGATGCCAACCGCAATTTCTCGGCTGTTCGCAAAATTTGTCCTGCTAAAATTGCCGCGCCAAAACCATTATCAATATTTACTACGCCTACTCCGGCTGCACAAGAATTTAGCATTGTCAACAGTGGTGCTAAACCTCCAAAGCTTGCACCATAACCAATGCTAGTAGGAACAGCAATCACCGGACAATCTGCCAAACCGGCAACCACGCTAGGTAGAGCGCCTTCCATACCTGCTACAACAATTAAAACCGATGCTGATGCAAGGACATGACGGTTATTTAGCAAGCGGTGAATGCCAGCAACACCCACATCCCAGAGGCGCTGAACGTAAAAACCAGAAAGTTCTGCTGTGACAGCAGCTTCTTCAGCTACAGGTAAATCGGCAGTACCAGCAGAAATAATACCTATTGCACCTGGATAGCGTGGTTCGATTTCAGGAGGTGTAATCGCACAAATTCGCGCCGCTTCGTAATACCGCAAACCTCTAACCCTAGATTGTAGTGCCGCATATACTGCCCCTTCAACGCGAGTTGCCATCACCACTGGGTTTTGGAGGCGCATCACCTCCATAATTTGAGCAATCTGATCGGGAGTTTTGCCTGGACTCCAAATTACTTCTGGGAAACCAGTTCTTAAAGCACGATGATTATCAATTTTGGCAAACTCACCTACAGGTTCATATGCGAAATGCTTGAGTTTGTCTAGTGCCGCATCTGGGGCAATATTACCATTGGCAACATTTTCTAAGAGCGATCGCAAAGTAGTTTCATCAGTCATTGCTAAGAAGGGTTAGTCGTTAGTTGTTAGTGGTAGATTTTTGTTTATTAATTGTTGATTTTTAACTTCATTTCCTAACTATCTACTAACTACTGTACGGGAGGCAGCGCGCCCTTGCGGAGCCAGTGCGGTGAAGCAGCCCCCGTCTTGGCGGTTCCCGGCGATGGGGGACTGCTGCACGCCCTTGGCGTTCCCTTTGGGTACCCGGAGGGTGGACGGGTTCTCCGGCATAAAGCACCTGGCGTCGGGTTAAGAAGAGCGTTGTAGCGACTGCCATGCGGGTTTCAAAGATAAATTATCGGTTGTAACCCAAAGATAATCTACAAAACCCGTCCCTACTATCCACTAACTAATCACTGATCCGTGACTTTAATTTCATGAATATTCCAGAAAGCACCACCAAGAGCAGAGTATTGAATGCCTGCAAAGCGATCGCGTACTGCTGCCATTGAGTATTGATTAACTAGGTAAATAAAAGGTAAATATTCTTGAGTTATACGTTGAGTTTCAGCATAAATCTCCTTCACCTTGGCTTCATCAAATTCCTGTGCGCCTTTAATGTAAAGTTTGCCAATTTGTGCCTCCCAAGGAGCCACCTGCCAACCTTCAATTGGTTTTTGTCCTGGTTGGGGTTTCTGATTAAACATATGCAACCCGCCTTCCGGAGACCAAACATTAGCGCCATCGTTTGGTTCTACGCCACCTGTCAAACCTAGTAGAGCAGCTTCCCAGTCTAAAGTGTTAGACAGCTTATCCGTATAAGTATTCCAAGCAATGGGAGTAAAATCTACTGTCATACCAATTTTGCTTAAGTCTCTTTTAATTTGAGAACCCATTGCTTCGCGAATTTTATTACCAGCATTAGTAAGTAAAGTGAAGCGGACGTGATTGCCTTGAGCATCTAATAGCAAGCCTCTATCATTATACTTAAATCCCGCTTTGATCAGCAATTGCCTGGCTTTTTCTGGATTATAATCGTAAACTTTTAAGCCTTCTTTCGCCGAAAGATAGTAAGGACTTTGCACAGAAATAGGTGAATCTTGCGGTTGACCTAAACCACGAAAAGTGTTGTTAATCATTGTTTGACGGTCAATTGCATAGGCTACTGCTTGGCGAAATTCGACTGTATTAAACCAACGTGATTTAACTGGATTGACGAGCGGCTTGCCATTTCTTTGACCTTTATTAAGATTAAATAAAACAAACGAAGTACCTGTCGCCGGGCCACCATTATAAGTATTGAAATTACCTTGTTTTTCTTGCCGTTTTAATAAAGAAAAATAGTCTGGGGATATGCTAATAGAATCCAACCCGCCAGAACGAAATTGCAACAAAGCAGTATCTGTCGATTCTACAATTTGCCAAATAATGCGATCAATATAAGGTTGAGAATTACCTTGAGCGTCTTTACGCCAGTAATAAGGGTTACGCCGGAATATAACACGTTGGCTAGTATCGTAGCGTTCTAGTTTATATGGGCCATTAACAATAATTTGTGCAGGAGGAGTATCAACACCTAATTTTTGTAAAAAGATTGGTTTACCCTCACCATCTTTTTGTTTCACGTATTCTTGTAATGAATGAGCAGGTAGAATAGGCAGTCCTAGAACACGCAAAAAAGGTCTAAAAGGTTCAGCTGTCGTAAACTCAACTCGACGCTCATCCAATTTTCGTACAGAAGGTAATTGTCTGCTTTCACCTATTCGGAGAATATCTCTAGCATCTGTAGGAATGGCTTCATTCAGGTAGATGTCTTTATAGGTAAACACTATATCGTCTACAGTTAAAGGTTTACCATCAGACCATTTCAAGCCGTTGCGCAGGGTAAATACAATTCCCAACTTATCATCGGAAATTTGCCAAGATTCTGCTAAAGCAGGCTCGACTTCACCAGTGATTGGATTTTCAGTAATTAACCCCTCATAAATAAGACCAAAAACATTGGGAGCCTCGGAATTGAGAGCATAGTTAAAAGTTTTGGGATCGCTAAGAACGCTTGTTACCAATTGCGGTACTGAAGCAGCTTGGGTTTGAAAACTAGCTGGGTTGCAAGCAGCAACAGTAAATGCTGTGATTAAAGCCAAAATTACTGGTAAACGAAAATGCTTAATTGTGGTAAAGGTACGAACAAATATCATCATTTTAAAATGTATATAGTGAATTAATTTTACTGAGCTTTTAAATAAGGCAGAAGTAGGTAGGCGGAGGGTAGCTATGTATTCCCATCAATATAAATATTTGTTTACTGCTAAATTTTGGTTCATACTAACTTAGTATTTCAGCAGTATTAAGGCAGAGAATAAGTTCTGATAAATTCTCACCCTTCTAGCGAAAAATTAAAATATTTTGTGTGTCTACAAGCATCGCAAAGGGAATTAAAAATTTTGCTACTTTTAAGCAGTCAATTAGCCGCAAGATAGCATATTCTTGATTTCTATGAGCTTGAAAGTTGAATGGAAAACTTTTAACTTCGGCAATAAGAACAACTTGACCATCTTTATCTAAAACAACAACATTTGGACGGTCTATCTCTTCTAAATTCGTTGTTTGCATGGCTCTCATTTTCAACTCAGTTAAGGTTGGTTGCCTGTTCCCTATTACCCCATACTAGCTATTGTGAAATTGCTTCCCGCTCAAGTAAACAAAAGTTACTAGGAAGCTACTAATAAGACAACAGCATAAGCACAAATACCTTCTTCTCTGCCAACGGGGCCTAATTTTTCATTGGTCGTGGCTTTTATTCCTACCTGATTTGGCAATAATTGCAAAACAGTTGCTATATTTTCCCGCATTTTCCCAATATGGGGTTTTAATTTTGGGCGTTCTGCCACTATTACTGAGTCAATATTCCCTATTTGCCAACCTTGTTGTTGAATCAATTGGTTTACCTTACTTAATAGCACCAAACTATCTGCCCCTGCCCATTGTGGATCGCTAGGAGGAAAATAATGCCCAATGTCCCCTAAAGACAGCGCTCCAAGCATGGCATCCATAATCGCGTGCGTGATGACATCAGCATCGCTATGCCCTAATAAACCCAAAGAGTGAGGTATATTAACTCCGCCCAAAATCAGAGGGCGATCGCTCACTAGTTGGTGGATGTCGTAGCCGTTACCAATACGAAAGTTCATGTTTTAGTCATTAGTCATTAGTCATTAGTCATTAGTCATTGGTTAAGGGTCAAAAGTCAAGTGGTATGTGTTAGTGGTTAATTAATCTCCTCTGCCCGTCTGTTCCTCTGCTCCTCTGCTCTCCTTCTTTTTATCCCCACCTCCCTTTGCCTCTTCCCAGGCTTTGAGCAAATCCGGACGGCGATCGCGTGTTCTTTTGATTTGTTGTTGTAACCGCCACTTGGCAATTTCGGCATGATTGCCAGACAAAAGCACATCCGGCACCTTCCAACCGCGAAAATTAGCTGGACGAGTGTACTGAGGATAATCCAACAAGCCTTCCTCAAAACTTTCTAAGGTCAGAGATTCGACTTTTCCGACAGTTCCTGGTAGTAGCCGTACCACACCGTTAATTAGAGCCATTGCCGGAATTTCTCCTCCAGTCAGAATAAAGTCACCCAAAGATATTTCACGAGTAACTAGATGTAATACTCGCTCATCCACACCTTCATAGTGACCGCAAATTACTACCAATTGGTCATAATTGCTTGCCAATTCTCGTAGGAGAGGCTGATTGATGGTTTGCCCCTGAGGACTCATCAAAATCACTTCTCTTCTGGACAATACAGGCAGTGACTCTACAGCAGCAAAGATAGGTTCTGGCTTCATCAGCATTCCCACACCGCCACCGTATGGTTCATCATCAACTTTCCGGTGTTTGTCGGTGGTAAAATCTCGTGGATTCACTAAATTCACTTGGGCAATCTGTTTTGCCAGAGCTTTGCCGATCAGCCCCGAACTGAGAACAGAGGTAAAACAATCAGGAAATAGCGTAACTATATCAAAGCGCACAGTAATTCGTATTGAAGAACACTAATCTTAAATTTGAAATGTTTAACTGACAATCAGCCGATGTTGCATAAGACACATATACCCTTGTTCAAAATTATCTAAGAGTACTGAAAATTGTAGATTTTATGGGTGAGACAAAAATTTTTCTAATTACTTAATTTATGTTTAAATATTGTCACATCTACATTTAAATTTATTATTTTGACTGAGTTAACAACTTCCAGGATGCATCAAGCCAGCCTCAAAACAAAAGTGTGTCAATACTTGCTTCTGTTTCCTAAAAGCAAAGAGTACCACGGACACAATGCTAGGGATAGCACAAAAACCTTGCAAGTGTCTTTCACTGGTTCCCAATTGACATTTTGCCACTTTAGAAAAATGGGACAGATGAAAAACAAGGTACTAGCTTCGAGAAACGGCAATGTATACTCCACAAACTGAGGCATATTGGGCGTTAAGCACTGTCCTTGAAAGAGGCGAAGCGCAAAAACAATTAGGCTGCTGACCTTGTAATTTTCACCTGAAGTTGTTGACAGGAGAAACACAATGCCGGAATTACAAGCTAAATCGCTGGAAATGAGGACACCCCAAGCAACTAAAACCGCTGTTCTGGTTATCGGAGGCGCAGAAGACAAAGTTCACGGCCGTGAAATTCTGCGGACTTTTTTTGGTCGTGCTGGCGGTAGCGATGCTCATATTGCCATTATCCCCTCTGCCTCTCGCGAACCCTCAATTATTGGTGGCCGGTATATTCGTATCTTTGAGGATATGGGTGCTAAAAAGGTTGAGATTTTAGATATTCGCGAACGAGAACAGTGTGAATACCGCGATTACCAACAAACCCTGGAAGCTTGTACAGGGGTTTTTTTAACGGGAGGCGACCAATTGAGATTGTGTGGTGTGTTAGCTGACACACCAACGATGGATATCATTCGGCAGCGAGTCAGAACAGGGCAACTAACCTTGGCAGGTACTAGTGCGGGAGCGGCTGTAATGGGACATCACATGATTGCAGGAGGTGGTAGTGGCGAGTCTCCGAATCGTTCCCTTGTAGATATGGCAACAGGTTTGGGATTTATACCGGAGGTGATTGTAGATCAGCATTTTAACAATCGCAATCGCATGGGGCGACTGATGAGCGCGATCGCCTCTCATCCCGATCGCCTTGGTATTGGCATTGATGAAGATACTTGTGCCTTGTTTGAGCGCGATGGTTGGCTGCAAGTTTTAGGTAAAGGTTCCGTGACAATTGTCGATCCGACTGAAGTTACCCATACCAACGAACCTCATGTGGGAGCAACAGAACCTTTGAATCTTCACAATTTACGCCTGCATATTCTCAGCCACGGCGATCGCTTTCACCTCTATCAGCGCACGGTTTTACCTTCTGTTTACCGTGTTTCCAGCTGACGCAATCAAGTATCTGGAGTTACACTGATTTGGCCGCTAAACTTAAAGTTGCAGCACAAAAAGTACGATTAATACGAACTTAAGAATAAAAACTGTTCCTAATGAACAGTTTAGCGGTCAATTACAGTAAGAAACTAGTATTTTGGTTCCGAATCTCCATCTACCTATTCCCATGAGAATCCTCAAGATCCAGACCTTACGCGGCCCCAACTACTGGAGCATTCGACGCCACAAACTGATCGTCATGCGCCTCGATTTAGAAAACCTCGCCGAGACGCCTTCAAACGAGATCCCTGGCTTTTATGAAGGATTAGTTGAGGCTCTGCCTAGTCTGGAGGGTCATTATTGCTCGCCTGGCTGTCGTGGTGGTTTTCTAATGCGTGTGCGTGAAGGCACCATGATGGGTCACATTGTGGAACACGTAGCCTTAGAACTGCAAGAATTGGTCGGAATGCATGTCGGCTTTGGGCGCACCCGCGAAACTTCTACGTCGGGTGTTTATCAAGTAGTGTTCGAGTATTTGAATGAGGAAGCGGGACGCTATGCTGGCAGGGCGGCGGTGCGATTGTGCCAAAGTATTGTTGATCGGGGTCGTTATCCAAAAGCCGAATTAGAACAAGACTTACAAGACCTCAAAGACTTATGGCGTGATGCTGCGCTTGGCCCTTCTACAGAGTCGATTATCAAAGAAGCCGAAAAAAAAGGTATCCCCTGGATGCAGCTAGGAGCACGCTTCTTGATCCAGCTAGGCTATGGCGTCAACCAAAAGCGAATCCAAGCTACGATGACAGACAGAACCGGCATTTTGGGAGTAGAACTAGCTTGTGATAAAGAAGCTACAAAACGCGTCCTTGCTAATGCGGGTGTGCCAGTTCCCAAGGGTACGGTTATCAACTTTTTGGATGATTTGGAAGAAGCAATAGAATACGTTGGTGGCTATCCGATTGTGCTTAAACCCTTAGATGGCAATCACGGACGCGGCATCACCATTGACATCCAAAACTGGGAAGAAGCAGAGGCAGCTTATGATGCAGCCAGACAGGTTTCTCGGTCAATTATTGTCGAGCGATATTATCAAGGGCGCGATCATCGGGTACTGGTTGTAGATGGTAAAGTCGTAGCGGTGGCAGAACGCGTGCCAGCTCATGTGATTGGTGATGGTAGATCCAGTATTGCCGAACTGATTGAGGAAACCAATAAAGACCCTAATCGTGGTGAAGGACATGATAACATCCTGACCAAAATTGAGTTAGATCGCACTAGCTACCAATTATTGGAAAGGCAAGGTTACACTCTCGATAGTGTGCTATCTAAGGATGAAATTTGTTACCTGCGGGCAACGGCAAATTTAAGTACAGGAGGCATTGCTGTAGACCGCACAGACGAAATTCACCCTGAAAACGTTTGGTTAGCACAACGGATAGTTAAAATCGTAGGTCTGGATATTGCAGGGATTGATGTTGTCACATCGGATATTAGTCGTCCCTTACGGGAAGTTGATGGTGTAATTGTAGAAGTCAATGCAGCCCCAGGATTCCGGATGCACGTTGCCCCAAGTCAAGGTACTTCGCGCAATGTTGCCGGAGCCGTGATTGAGATGATGTTCCCCAGTGAACAATCTAGCCGCATTCCAATTTTGTCGGTGACAGGCACTAACGGTAAAACTACTACTACCCGCCTGTTGGCACATATTTTTAAACAGACAGGAAGAGTAATAGGATATACAACTACCGATGGAACTTATATCGGAGATTACTTAGTAGAAGCAGGGGATAACACTGGCCCTCAAAGTGCTCAATTAATCTTGCAAGATCCGACTGTAGAAGTAGCAGTTTTGGAAACGGCTAGAGGTGGAATTGTCCGTTCTGGATTAGCGTTTGAAGCTGCAAATGTTGGTGTAGTATTAAATGTTGCCGCCGATCACTTGGGACTTAGTGACATTGATACAATAGACCAATTGGCACATCTCAAGAGTGTGGTAGCTGAAGCGGTTTTTCCTGATGGCTACGCTGTCCTCAATGCCGACGATCTACGCGTGGCAGCGATGGCAGAGAGGACAAAAGCTAATATTGCCTACTTTACCATGAACCCAAATTCAGAATTGGTGCGAAACCACATCCAAAAAGGAGGAGTGGCGGCAGTATATGAAAATGGCTTTCTGTCTATTTTGAAGGGAGATTGGACACACCGGATTGAACGCGCCGAAAACATTCCCTTGACAATGGGTGGACGTGCGCCATTTATGATTGCTAATGCTTTGGCAGCTTCACTAGCGGCTTTTGTCCAAAACGTTTCGATTGAACAAATTCGTATTGGCTTAAATACATTCCGCGCTTCCGTTAGCCAAACGCCAGGAAGGATGAATTTGTTTAATTTGGGCAACTACCACGCTTTGGTAGACTATGCACATAATCCCCACAGTTACGAAGCTTTAGGTTCTTTTGTCCGCAACTGGACAAATGGAGAACGTATTGGTGTGGTTGGTGGACCTGGCGATCGCCGCGATCAAGATTTTATCGCATTGGGCAAGCTAGCGGCGGAGATTTTTGACTATGTAATTGTCAAAGAAGATGATGATACTCGCGGACGAATGCGGGGATCAGCAGCAGATTTGATTATTCAAGGTATTAGGGAAGTAAATCCTAATTATAAATATGAATCGATTCTGGATGAAACAGAAGCGATTAATAAAGCCTTGGATCTTGCCCCTGAAAACAGTCTGGTGGTGATTTTGCCAGAAAGTGTCAGCCGTGCTATCCAATTAATTAGGGGACGTGGTGTAGTCAAAGAAGAGATCACCCAACAAACTACCACCTCAAACACCGTAGACTCTCAGATAGGAGTAACTCCTTCTGTAGTAAATACGGTAAATACTATGTTGTAAATCAAAGAGATTCAGATCCCCAACTTCTACCCTTTGGGCAGTCACCCTCTGGGTGTCTACAAGAAGTGGGGATTCTGTTAATAAGCAAAATTAATGACATGAGCCACTAGCTATTAATTTCTTCTCCTTTTTCTGATTCTGAACTGTTCTCATCACTAGAGTTTTTATTCAATTCTTCTTTAAAACCCCGTAAGGTTTTGCCCAGTGAACTTCCCAATTCGGGAATTTTTTTTGGGCCAAAAATCAGAAGCGCAACGATCGCGATTACACCAACTTCCGTCCATCCCAGTCCAAACATTAGTGTCTCCTGTAAAACTCTTCCTTAAATCATAGTAGGGTGAACAATGCCCACCTTACCTTATTGATCTCGCCTAATTGGCAAACCCAGCCATTCACTCAATTCTTGAGCTAGCCATTGAACTTCTGTTTCAGATTGTATAGCGCCACCAATACCAGTCAGTTGATACTTACGCACTCCCGCCCATAAGATGATTTGAGGTGGTACGTCAAAACTGCGACCTTTGGAAGTAGTAGTCAAGTGTTGTGGAATATAGATCAGTTTAGTTATATCTTTTCTTGCTGATGGATGTTGGCAATGGAATTTTAAACCAAATAATTGCCACATTAAAGTAATCTGTTCGGAGTTAATCTCTAGTTTGATATTTCCAAATAAAGCATAGATAAATCCATATAACATGAACAAGCCAATCACCAAAAAAGGAAGAGCTAATACAAAAAAATTGATGTTGACAGGATAAGAAGAATAGATAGCAGTGATTATACAAAATAAAATCACAAATGAATTCCAGCCAATAACAGACCAATTTGCAATTTTGGTATATTTACGAAATCCCATTGATGGAAATATAATTTTGAGAGAATTTGTATCTTTAATGAGTTTAATTTTGCTATCAATTAATTGGGCGGTAACAAAATTGCTTGCATCTGTTGGCTGCTCTTCTTTCAAAACTTGTAATGCTTTATGACTAGATGCCAAACGCTTTTCTAAACTAGGTTCAGTCGCCCATTTTAACCAGTTAGTAAAGCCAGAATTGAAATTAACTAATAACTCAAATTCAAGTCGTAAATCTTTTTGCGGTAAATCTGCTGGATGCGTACCTGTCGCCAAGTAAATCAATGTCGCACCCAAGCTGTATATATCAGACGCTGGCACACCACGTCCAACAAATTGTTCTGGTGGCATATAACCATAGGTTCCCACAATGGTAATTGTTCCACCTTCAGTGGCAGCGATATTTTGTACTGAACCAAAATCAACTAAATAAACTTTTCCAACATGATTACCTGACCTATCTCCTAATAAAATATTACTGGGCTTAATATCGCGGTGGATAACAGGAGGTTTTTGATTGTGCAAGTAAATCAGAATTTCTAAAAGTGCTTTAGCTATATCTTTTAATTCTGTTTCTGTAAAAGAGCATCCTGCTTTTACGTATTCTTCTAAAGTTTTTACTGGCAGATAAGTTTGTACTAGAGCAAATCCTTTTAGTTGTGGTGAATTGACCTCAAAGTAATCCAAATAGCGTGGGATGGAGGGATGAGATAAAGATTTTAAAGTTTCAGCTTCACGTTCAAATAATTTCAGATCGCTCCATTCAAAGTCATGGTTAAAAGTTAGTAATTTGATTACAACTAATTCCTGAGCTTGCAAATCACGAGCTAAAAGTGTTCGTCTTCCTGCTTTTTTCCCTAATTACTGCTGTATTTTATAGCGTAGACGAAAAACATCTTCTTGCCAGAGATCGCCTAAAAATTCTCTAGTCATATATAGCGTTGCTGCTGTTAGCTTTTTTACGTTTATATCTAAAAATCTTTAGCTTCAGCAACCGCTAATTTTCTCTTTCCCAGGCTGGCAGCCCAGGAAATCATTGATTGAGGCTCTGTCTCCTCTTCATGAGGCGGAGCCTCAGTTTTCATCACTATGCAGAGCATGGTAATGAGAAATTCCGATCGCCTTTCCTCACCTAAGTTTATCTAATGAGTAAGTAATTAATACAAATTTTACATTTAAACCAATAAATATACGATAAAAATTTTTGCTTGCTAAACAGGCTGGAAAGAAATTTTTATAAAAACTACATAGAAATATCTATACTGCGAATGGCAATAGTGATAAGTGTAATATATTACTTTATGTCATTTCCTAATGGAATGCATTCTCTTGGATTATGAATTAAAAACATGACTGTACAAAATACCTGATAACTAAAATTGCCAATTTTTAACAGAATTTATGAACCTCGATCGCAAACTTTCCCTGTACTCATCACTAGCTCATTTTGGATTGCTCAAGAAAAGTTACACCGCCAAAATCATGTTAGTGGCATTTTTAGGCACTCATGTACCACTGTTGACATTACTCTTTAGCTTCGTCATTTCAAATTCCTATTCTTTCGAGATAGCAGTACGAGTTCTACTTATTTCTCTGGTGGCTACATTGGCAGGTACGGCAGCCACTCTCTATGCATTACGCCATCTCCTCGCTCCAGTGATTTTGACATCTGCTGCATTACACAACTATCTAAATACCAAAACCTTACCCGAACTACCTACCCAATTCACTGATGAAGCAGGTACGCTGATGGCGGATAATCATCGCTGCTCCACACACCCAATCGGTTTGATAGGTGTCTTCACGAACAGGAGGTGCAACTACCCATTTTGATAGTAATTTCGATACCACTCCCAGACGCAAACCAGAATTAAGTTCGCTAAAAATAGTGTGGAAGCGAAAAGCTTACGGTTGAATATTACAGCAGAAGGCCTGGAAACTCAAGACCAGCTTGACTATCTGCAAATACGGGGATGTGACGAAGGTCAAGGATATTACTTTAGTAACCCCGTTCCTGTTAGTACAATTACTCAAATACTGAAGGAAAGTTCTCGGCAGAGCGATCGCTCTTTGGTTCATACTTGTACTATATCTAGTTCAGCAGCAATGCCGAAATGATCTGATGGATAAATATTTTTGCGATCAGGTGCAGGTTCAGTCAGAATCAGCTGGCAATCACGGACGCTCAAGTACTTGTTGAGAAATATGTAGTCAAGTGTACCGTGCCAAGGTGTGAATTTGCGGTGAGTCCACAAGTTCATCAATCGCAGCCCGAATGGACGCCATAACTTACTGTGGGCTTGCAATAAGGGTGTAGGACAAGTATACTCTGGTTCGCAACCATGCTGGGCGGCGTATGCGGAAGTAAATTGCTCCTGCATAAATGCAATTTCTGGAGTTTCAGGTGTAGCGTTAAAATCTCCCACAACTACTACAGGTAGATCTGGAGCTAAGGCACTGAGCCAGTTGACTAACGACTGTATTTGTCTCATCCGCAAAGAAGAAGAACCGGGTTGGCAGTAATAATGTCCGTTGCAAAATACTAATGAGCGATCGCCTATTTTTACCTGTACGTATTGTGCGATCCGCCCCTGGGATTGCAGATCGAGTTCAGCTTGTTGAATAAACGGATGGCGGCTGAGAATTGCAGTTCCGTACTCGGTTCTCAATACATAGGATCGCTCTTGAGCAGCAACTAAGTGGACATAGGGCATATCAAGCTGTTCAGCCAACCACAAACCAGTATTTGCTTGCAAATTGGTTTCTTGCAATCCAATCAAATCTGCCCCAACTGCGGCTAAACCTTCTACCAGCAACTCGCGCCGCTGCTGCCAGAATTTCATTTCATACAAGATGTTGATAGTGGCAACTTTAATCATGGCAGTTATATCAATACTGTCCAATTAAAGTCCAGAAGTACCCATCAGGTGCGACAAAAGAGAAACTCGGTTCTCCAAACTCATTCTCCACGATATTTGTAAACTTTTGCACTCCACTGGCTTTGATGCGATCGCAAAATTGCTCAAGTTGCTGCACTCGGTAGGTGTACAAACACATTCCCAAACTACCTGGTTTAGCTGCTTCAAATCGCGATTCTATACTCATAGAACTAGGAAAGCGAATAATATAAAGTCTGCCACTCCGTGCCGCCATCAAATCGGTTGTGGAGGAACGCGGATCGTCAAAGGCAGTGACAAAAAATTTTTCACCAGGTTGAAGTCCAAAAATTTCTCGCCCTGCAAGCGATGATTCGTAGCTAGTCTCTACATCATCACGCACCCGCAACAAACCCATAACTTCGTCATAAAATTTCAGTGTTTCTTTGCTGTCATCTTGAATTACCATCCCCATATGGGTAAACTGGCTTGTCTTGAGCAGAGAATTGCTATTAATCTTTCCATAATCGGCAAGTGTATAGCCAAACCTTTGAAATAAAACTTGTCGCGTCAGTGGTTGCAATAACAGCATTTCTCGCACCCCTACTGTGGGATCAACAAACGGACGATTTTTTCTCTCCTTGTTGTAGATAATTTCCCAGTGGGGATGAGTATATGCGATCGCCCAACCAGCAACTTTTGCTTCTTCTACATGGTTGAGGACATTTAAAATATCAGTTGTTAATGTCGTTGCCCAGCGATTTCCCCTCACCTTCATTGACTCCATGCCTAATCCCTGATTGGTGGGATTTTGCCAAATCATCAGTCTGATCAAACCATGATCCGCATCTTGGTGGTAAAGGCGAATTGAGCGTAAAGATGAGTCTACACCATATAATTGTCTGGCTGTAGCTGGTGGTAATTCTCCCTCTTGACCAAGGCGATAGCCAAATTGCTCCCAATATTGAATTGCATAAAGCGGCTCTGGTACGCCAATACACACTTCATATATGCCTGCTATTGCCGTTTTTTGTCCCTGATTCATGGTTTATTAAATATACGGGGAATAGGGTATATAGGTTATAGGTTACAAGGGACAGGGGACAGGTGACAGGGGACTCCCAATCTCCGATACCCGATACCCAATCCCCAATCCGCTAAATCAGCACCAACCTTTAGTTTCTGAAGTTGCAAGTACTACATTCTGCCTAAAGAAAAAGTTAAAATTTCGTTTATGTAGATACACCAGGTATAAAATTTACACATCTATCCAAGGAAATAGATAATTATTTACGTGTTTTCACTTACTAGCTAAACAAAGGTGCGTTCGGTGTATCAGCAATACGGACATTGCTATCAATGTCAGCCAGAATTGGTGTGGTTAAATATTCTATCCGACTCTGCGATCGCTCTCGCCTATTATTTAATTCCCATAGTGTTGGTTTATTTTGTTCGTAAGTGGCAGGATTTTCCCTTAAACTGGATATTCCGGTTAATTACGGTATGGATTATAGCTGCTGGAACATTCCATATAGTAGAAATTTGGACGCTGTGGCATCCAGTTTCTTGGTTATTGGGAACTATTAAAGCCATCACAGCTTTTGGCTCGTTGGGTACGGCTGTATTACTGATGCGATCGCTTCCTCAAATTCTCACAACTCCTAATCTTACAGAACTGAAAAAAGCCAATCAACAACTAGAAATAGAAATTGCCGAACGCCATTTTACAGAAGAAGCATTACGCGAAAGTAAAGAACGCTTCCATAATGCCTTTGACTATGCTGCAATTGGCATGGCATTGGTGGGATTAGATGGCAAATGGTTGCAAGTGAACCAGTCTTTGTGCGAGATTGTCGGTTATTCAGAACAAGAATTGCGATCTATAACCTGTGAAGAAATCACCCATCCAGACGACCGAGATATAGACCTTAGCTATATATCCCAACTGCTCAATGGTGAGATTCGTTGTTACCACATAGAGAAGCGCTACATACACAAGTTTGGACATATTGTCTGGATATTATTAAGTATATCGCTAGTACGCAATGTTCACGGTCAACCCTTGTACTGGATCGCGCAAATTCAAGATATTACCGAGCGTAAAGAAGTAGAAACAACCCTACAACAACAAGCTTGTATTTTTGAAAATATCTCTGACGGTGTGATTGTAACGGATTTATTAGGTCAAATCCTAGACTGGAACAAAGCCGCAGAAAAAATGTTTTACTATAGCAAAGCAGAGGTATTGGGTAAAAAATTAGGAATTTTGCACAAACCGCAACAAGCTACTGTATTAACCCAGCAAATATTAGATGAGTTGCTTAATAATGGTCGGTGGAGTGGGGAAATTAACTTTATTCGCAAAGATGGAACAGAAGGTGTATGCGAAACAGTAGTTGTACCCTTGTACAATGAACATGGCCAGCCTAGTGCAACGATTGGAGTCAACCGCAATATTACAGAACGTAAGCAAGCAGAAGCCGCTTTACAGCAAGCAAATCAGCAGCTAACTGGTTGGGTACAAGAACTAGAACAGCGCAATCGTGAAATTGCCTTACTGAGTGAGATGAGCGATATTCTGCAAGCGTGCTTAACAGTTGAAGAAGCATATAATGTAATAGCTCAATTAGTCCAACCCCTGTTTCCCAATACATCTGGTGGAGTATTTATTATCAGTGCATCAAAACACTTGGTTGAAGCTGTGACAACCTGGGGTGATGCCAGTGCTGGTTTTAAGACAGTCTTTTCTCCTAAACAATGCTGGGCATTACGACGTGGGCGATCGCATTTTACAGTAGCTGATGCTCATGGTTTGCAGTGTAGCCATATTGAGGAAAAAGGAGAAGCTCTTTGCGTACCGATGATGGCACAAGGAGAAGCCTTAGGAATGCTGCACTTGCATTCCCAAGATAAAGAACAATTGACAATTACCAAACAAAGGCTAGCCTCTGCCGTTGCCGAACGCATTGCCCTCGCATTGGCAAACTTAAGACTAAATGAAGCTTTACAACAGCAAAGTATCCGCGATCCGCTAACTAGTTTATTCAATCGCCGCTATCTAGAAGAATCTTTAGAACGAGAAGTCAGCCGAGCCGAGCGCAATCAACAATCTGTAGGGATTATCATGATTGACGTAGACCACTTTAAACGCTTCAATGATACCTACGGTCATGAGGCGGGTGATATCGTGTTGCGAGAACTCGGTATATTTTTAAGAAAACATATTCGTAAAGCTGATATTGCCTGTCGCTATGGGGGAGAAGAATTATTGTTGATTCTGCCGGAAGCTGGCTTAGAAGTTTGTCAAGAAAGAGCCGAGCGCATACGGCAATGTGTTAAGCATCTAGATGTTCATCATCAACGTCAGAAACTTGGCAACATCACATTGTCAGTGGGAGTAGCAATGTTCCCAGCTCATGGCTCGACTGGTGCAGCAGTGATAGAGGCTGCTGACGCCGCACTATACCTTGCAAAAAAAGCTGGGCGCGATCGCGTTGTTGTTGCTCAATCCCATTTAGGAGAAACGAATGGCTTACTAACTCCTGTAACTGCTAAACGAGTGACACAATAGCCAGTGCTTTGGTAATGCATATCTTGAAAATAAGGCGGCTTTGCTGGAGGCACAGAGCAACTGGCGTGGGGTTCCCCCGTTGTCGCGACTGCAAACAGACAGAAGAAATAAAGATTAATCCTCGTTACTAGGCTCAACCTGGTAACGAGAAATGAAACGTAAAATTTGCCTTGTTAAGATCCTCGACTTCTGGTGAGAAGTCGAGGATCTGTGTTTTTAGTTTATTTGTGTTGACTAACTTATACCAATTTGAGATTCAAAAATTTTTAGCTATGAAAATGAATTATGTACGACATTTCACAGCGATCGCTTGATTGTGAATAAAGTCACTACAATACTTGATTTGTAAAAATCGATAAATCAGAACCCTGACTTTTTAAAGAAGTTGGGGTTCTTACCATTCGTGGTATGAATGGTTTCAACCTTTTGATAGGGAAGTAATTAAAGTAACACCACCATAGAAAGAGGAGAAAAGACTTTTAAATTTTTAACATAGCTTTATATCATAACTAATTTTTAGACACTGAAGAAATTATGTATAAACCATTGTGCTAGAGACCCCAACTATAGTAAAAACTTAAGCCTAAATATCGTCAACATTATTAATAAACCTTGATTAATCTTAGTTGGCTGCTAATTTTAGATTGTGGTTTCTTGATGTTTGAGATAGATATTCATACACAAGAATTACCCAACCTCATATCCAAAATTGAATAGCTTGTGTCTGTTTTGAATCAGACATTCATGCCCAGTTCGGATACTAATAACGCGATCACTACCCATGCTTTGAAAGCTTTGGCGAAGGTATATAAGCCCATAGCTATGCTACCAATTTAGATTTGACAGAGCTTTTCAATCACTACTTCTTTCCTTGTCATCAATATAGACAAAGGGTAGAACTGAGGCACCACAGACATATGCTTCCTGTTTTTAGTTCCTTATCACTAATCAAAGGAGATGCAACTATGGATATTAAATATCAAAATCCACTTGTTCTAGCTGTCATTGCTACAGCTATATTTTTGGGTATCCAAGCAATTGGGCGATGGTGGCGTGAACAGCAATATAGTTTTAACGGCAAAACAGTGCTAATTACAGGTGGCTCACGGGGACTAGGTTTAGTCATGGCACGCCTGTTGGTAAAGCAAGGAGCAAGGTTAGCGATTTGTGCGCGTGATGCAAAAGAATTGCAAAAAGCACGTATGGATTTGGAACAGCGTGGTGGAGAAGTACTAGCTGTACCTTGCGATGTGACTGATGAATTTGAAGTTAAGCAAACGATCCGGATAGTACGCGATCGCTTTGGTGAAATTGATGTACTGATTAATAATGCAGGTATTATCCAGGTAGGGCCGATCGCAGAGATGACTCTTGATGACTATGAAGAAGCTATTAAAACTCATTTTTGGGCGCCGCTATACACAACTTTTGCCGTTTTGCCGCAAATGCGTCAACGCGGCGAAGGACATATAGTTAATATTTCTTCGATTGGCGGGAAGGTGAGTGTACCGCATCTATTACCCTACAGTGCCAGTAAGTTTGCTTTAGTAGGACTGTCGGAAGGAATGCGAGCAGAATTAGCAAAAGATGGGATTGTTGTCACTACTGTTTGTCCTGGCTTGATGCGTACAGGCAGTGCATATAATGCTTACTTTAAAGGCAACAACCGTCAAGAATATGCCTGGTTTAGCATTAGTGATTCCCTGCCCTTACTTTCTATGAGTGCTGAAAGTGCCGCAAATCAGATTATCTCAGCTATCAAACGAGGAGATGCAGAAGTTGTGCTATCAATTCCAGCACAGATTGGTGTTAAGTTTCACGCTCTATTTCCCGGACTTACCTCTATAATTCTCAGTTGGGTAAACAGATTTTTGCCAGAGGTGGGTGGTATTGGCAGCGATCATGCTCAAGGAAAAGACAGTACATCTTCAGTCTCACCATCTGTTTTAACAACCTTAGGTGACAAAGCAGCACAACAAAATAATCAGTTTTTTGAAGAAAAGTCAGAGATGACATAGGCAGGCTTCACTTTTGGCTGCAAGATGAAGTGCGATCGCATCCACTAAATATTGACTAAGTAGAAAGACTCAACCTAAAAAGTTCGTAGTCAGGGCTTGAGCCGCTTAAAAGTCTTATGCACAGTGATAATATCGCTAACTACGAACAAAAATTTCTCTGAGATTTAACATTTTAATGGTAAAAACTTCTCTTCCCGAATCTAAATGCCTAAGCACCCTATTTTCAGGTGAGATATAAACTTTATCCCGCTATAGAGAAAGCGTTATACTTAATTTATCAGTAGGAAATCATAATTTGTTACCTTAGATATACTGGGATTAAAAATTAATTAATTTAGATTTAAGATTACTTGTCTGTTCTTGAAGCTTAGAGGTGAGCAGAATAATTTTATTTAGCAACAAAGTATAGAAAAAGTATTAGCTTAGATTTGAATTTTAAATTAGTTAACCATAGCGATAATGCCGCCACCAGCAACTAATTAATATTTAATAGGAGTCTTTATGTTAGTCAAAAACCGTTTTCAAAACTTTGAAGAGTTATTATCTAGCTCGGAGCTACCATTATTAGTAGTTTTTAATGCTCCTTGGTGTGGCCCTTCTCACCTTATGGATGCAATTTTGAAGCAAGTAAATACTCAACTGAAACAACAACTTGAGATTATTAGAATTGATAGTGAAAAAGATTCTGAGTTGGCTTCTCGCTTCCAAGTTCATCCTTTACCAACAATGTTACTATTTAAAAATGGTCAACTTATAGGACGAATTGAAGAAGAGCGAAGCGAGAATTTAATGCCAGCCGAACGTTTAGTGCAAAAGTTGCAAAATCTGCTCTCAAAAGTTGAGTAACTCACTTCTTGCACTAGCTGTTGATTGCGATTTTTGTAAGAGAATGTTTTGAAAGTTCTCTTGTGGGTAGCGAAAAGTTTTAAGTAGAACAAGGTAAATAATTAAAGGTTTGCAGTGTAGACGCTCTTAAAAGTGACTTCCCGTAGGAAGGACTAAAGTCCATCTTACGAAATGGCTGCCAATATTTTCACATTACTTCACATAGTTTGGTTTTTTCAAGTCGTTTTACTTAGATCCCCTACATTCCCCTTAAATAAATAGGGCTTTGATTCTAGTTCGCCATTTTGAAGAGAGGCAAGGGGGAATCAATACCTGCCAAAACTCATAGCCAACTAATTTTCAAACAACTGATACCATTTCACTTTTTGAGTGATTCGTATTCAACCCCTCCCAACCTCCCCTTAATAAGGGGAGGTGCCGTAGGCGGTGGGGTAGATCCATATCAGCCTTTTCGTGAAATAGTATGACAAAGTGGGTAATGCCCAAGCCAGTGATCAAGAAGGATGCAAGATATCAAACAGCCGTATTGTATAGGCAGTTTTGTGGTGTATTTTGAAGATTCACAACAGAGTTTTCCTCTCTTATGGTGGATAAACAGCTAAACCTATGGGCTGATGAATACCTAGATGCCAATAGAGAAACTAGAGTTACATATGTGCAAACATATTTGTTGTTTATCCAGGAGGGAAAAATGGCAATTCAAGGATATAAGCGGGCAGTTGGTACATTCTCCAACCGCCAAGCAGCCGAAGATGCGCTAAATAGACTTAGAGATTCGGGTTTCCCCATGGATCGGGTTTCTGTATTGGCAAAAGACGCAGATCGCAACGAGCAAATTGGTGGGGCTAATGTCACAGATAGATCCGATCTCAGTGATCGCGGTGACACCGAGGCTCAGGAAGGTGCTGGAGTTGGTGCGGTTACAGGCACTGTTTTAGGTGGTGTTGGTGGTTTACTCGTAGGTTTAGAAGCCTTAATTATCCCAGGAGTAGGCCCTTTTCTCGCAGCCGGAACGATCGCAACCACTTTGGCTGGAGCAGGTATTGGTGCAGCAGCAGGTGGATTGGTAGGAGCATTGACTGGTTTAGGTATTCCAGAAGAAGAAGCTAGAGGTTACAGTGAGCGGGTATCTCAAGGGGAATACTTGGTAATCGTAGATGGCACCGACAGTGAAATTCAGCGTGCTGCATCTGTTTTAAGTAATCAAGGTATTCGTAATTGGGCTGTTTACGATGTCTCTGGTAATATACCTAGTAATACTTCAGGTGTTGATCGCACTACACAGAGGTATCAAGAGAGAACTACAACCACTACTACTACAGATCCCAATGTAGTCGAAGTTGTTGATAAGCGCATTGATAAGCGGGATCAAACTCTTTAGGATTAAATTTTTCATAAAAATAGCGATCGCGCTTTAGGTAGGATGAAAACAGCTAGCTATTAGCCTCTAAATTCTGTTTGATTCTCACAATTCCTAAATAAGCCCTTTCCCGAATACAGGGAAGGGGCAATTTTAATCTTCGCCTACTAGCTGTGTTTCTTCAGGAAGAAGCGAAGTTTCTTCCACAGGTGCAATTTCTGGAATGGGAATTACCTTAGTCAAATTAGGCTTAATAATCAAACTCACACCTATTGCCCAAGCAATTGAAACCAGCCAGCCAGCAATAATATCGCTAGGAAAGTGAACTCCTAAGTATAATCGTGTCCAAGCAATAACTACCACAAATATGCCTCCCAAAATTATTGCGATCCAACTCCATACACTTCCCCAAATTAAAATTACCAAAACAGCCACTAACGTCATACTTGTCATGGCATGACCACTCGGAAATGAATAATCAAACTCTGGGGCTGGTGAGAGCCAAAGTTGAGGACGAACTCTATGCATAATGACTTTCGCAGTGTAGTTGATGATCGCACTGCCAATTGTAGTAGTGAGTAAATAAATAAGTGATCGCCATCGTTTCAAGAATAATAAAATTAGTCCAATTGTCGCTACAATGGGCGATGCAGTCCAAACCGATCCCAGCTTAGTTAGTCTGAGCGCGATCGCATCAAGATATGGTTGGGCTGATGTATGAATAGTTACCAAAATGGGTAAATCAAAAGGAAAGCCGCCTTCATTTTCCCGGAGATCTAATGCAAGTAGTCCAAAGATTTGCAAAGGTAAATATACTCCAATTAATAACAGCACAAGAGAACCCCAGTGAGCAAGGAGTAGTTTTTTGAGAAACTGGAAGAATGACAAGAAAAACTCTTGAAAATCGAATTTAAACATCTGTCAAAGCTTTCCCCAGACTGTTTTTCAGACAAATACTCTTAAAATATACAAAATTAAATTACACTCTTTTCATCGTTGCGTTAGTTTACCTTGAGATAGAGCTTCATGCTTAATCACAGCGATCGCCTACAGAATTGGAAATTTTGATTTTCCATTACCAACTCCAATAGCGTCTATTCCAATACTCGGTTACTCTCTGTTCCCACTTTTGCCAAAATAAATTTATAGCTTCTGGTTCAAACCAAAATATCTCCGCTTTTGTGTCTGGTATTGCTATCACCAATAAAGCATGATTCAAATCAATACTATAATCTCGATAGTATTCATTCACTGCGCCCAAGTAGGCAGTTAACTGTAATGGATATTCATATAAACGCTCTACCGTACCTTTAGGTTGATCTGCTGTTTTCCACTCGCATATACAGGGAATACCTTTATAGCTAGCAACACAATCAACTTTTCCTGAATACCTCAAATCATAGTGAAAAACAGAACCCTCAACCAGTCTGACTGCATCCATTTTTTCTAAAATAGGTTTGATACTTTCCCAATAAGGACGACTCGCCTCAGAACAAACAGGATTTTCACCAAGTAAGTAGCGTTCAATTTGTTTGTGAGTTTGTGTTCCCCTACGACTAGCAGTTGTGGAAATACGAGTCGCTTCTTCTGTGCCAATACGCGCTTTCCAATTTGATAATCTCTCACGATCTACTTGTGATTTGGTGGCGTTAAGTATTGTGGTAACGCTAGGAAAGCGATTCCCTGTATCATCTATGTAATATTGTTGACTATGCTCCCGTAATGATTTACCACAGTTTCTGGGTAGTAAATGAGTATCAAATTGCATTGGCTAGATAATCTTGGTGAGACAAAAACTTTTTGTATGTCTAAATATCTATATCTTAGACAAGAGGGAATATTTACAAAACTTCAATAGGCTAAAAAATAATTCAAAATTGCTCGCAAACATTTTGTCATGAACATTAACTACCTTAATAGATTAACTAAAAAAGTGGCTGTGATTGCTGGCATGATTGGTGTGAGTGCTTTGGTTGGCACTCCAATCATGGCTCAGTCTAACCAAACACCCGAAAATACAACAGAATCTCCTACAGAACCCGCAACAACACCAGCTACTACCCCAACTCCAGAAGCGACACCATCTCCTGGTGCTGCTACTACAGGTAATTTGGTAGAAGTTGCACAATCAAGCGGTTCCTTTAGCACCCTAACACAAGCAGTACAAGAGGCTGGATTAGCAGAAAAGCTCTCCAGTGGAGAATACACCCTTTTTGCACCCACAGATCAAGCCTTCAATGCTTCCTTGCCTGCTGGTGCGGTGGAATTTCTCCTTCAACCAGAAAATAAGGATCTGTTACGTCAAGTCCTCACCTATCATGTTGTACCCCGTGAAGTAACTTCCAACCAGCTAAAAACTGGAACAGTGAAAACCCTTGGTGGTGGTTTAGCTGTTCGTGTTACTCCTCAACGAGTGATTATAAATGACGCTAGCGTCGTTGAACCCAATATCGAGGCTAGCAACGGAGTCATCCATGCAATCAATCGTGTACTACTTCCATCAGAGTTGCGCCAAACGATCGCCTCTCGACTAGAACAGCAGCCATCCCAAACAGCACCTGGGCAAACCACTCCAGATACTCAGACTACCCCAACTGTACCTGGGCAAACCACTCCAGATACTCAGACTACCCCAGCTGTACCTGAACAAACCACTCCAGATACTCAGACTACCCCAGCTGTACCTGAACAAACCACTCCAGAAGCACCGCAGAATTAAGTACCTTAATCAAACTCTGGGCAGCTTGAAAAGATATTTTCTCGTGTACGAGACTAATCATGTCATTCTGAGCAGTTTGGCTAATAGCCAAAAGTGAATTTGGATATAGCCATAAATTTTTATTAAGATGCTTAAGTGCAATCTTTATTGCTCAGTATGGCAGTTCTTTTCTAACTACAACTTGGTCTACCTTATGAACATCATTGGTTAATTGTCCTTTCTCTTTCGTTATCTAAATGACAAATAAATAATGAATAAGGGTATGACTGAATCGCGGTATGAATCCAGATATAGAGACACGATAGATATGTCGCGTCTGGGCAGTGGAAATTGCATCCATAACAGATAATTATTTTTGGTCAGAGAATCAATACTTAATTAAGATACGTATATTAAAAGACTTTTTTTAGAGAAGAGTGTATTAGAATAAGCTAAAAAGAAGTTGAAAGTTTAACAATAGTAAATATAGCTACATTATAAGTATATATAGAGTTTGGATAATCAAAATGAACGCCAAATCTGTTGCTGCACTGGTTATCGTGACAGTTATCGCTGGCTTAAGTAGCAGGGTTCAAGCTCAGTCACCCTCAGTTCCAATCTCCAATCCAAGACAACAATATACTTTATCTGGTGAGTCCCTAATGGGAATCAATAATAGGACAGCCAACGAAGACTTTGCGAATTTTTTTATCAAAGAAAGCAATTTCGTAAATCAAGCTGGTACTAACATTAGAGAAAATAGAGAAAATGTAGTAGATCCTTACTTAGGTATATGGCAAATCAGCAACAAAGTTAGAGTGCAAAGAGTTGATGAGCCACTATTACCGACTAATACTTCACCCATTATCCTTCAACCTGCTCAATCTATTAATGGCAATGACGGATTGCAAGTGCAACTGGGTATCAACGAATAATTGGAGTACATTAACAGAGCTAATCTCTTTTTGAGATGAAGCGTGCTATTGGCTATAGAACTAGCTGCCGTTATTGCTATTGTATTTAACAAGTTTTTCTGAAGCGATCGCGCAAAGTCAACTCAAGATTTTGTTAGAGGTAAGCGCTATGATAGGAATACTTTGGTTATTTTTGTGCTTTCTTTGGATTATTGGTTTAGCACTTCTAGCAGAACTTTTCTTTTATGAAGAAGAACAACAGTTTTAATCAAGATAATAGCTAAACTATGAGATCCCCCCTAACCCCCCTTTTTTAGGGGGGAAAATAGAATTAGAGTCTCCTTGAAAAAAGTAACAATAGGGCATATGCGACATCCTTTTAGAGAAGTCGGGAATCTATATTTTTAGTATGCACCTGTTTTTTGCAAAACAACCCTCACAGTTTTAAGTAAGATTGTTAGGTCAAGCCACAATGACCAATTTTCAATGTAAGTAATATCTAGTTTGACAGCATCCTCAAAATTATCAATATTAGAGCGTCCCGAAACTTGCCATAATCCAGTGATACCCGGAAGAACTTCTTGTCTGACAAAGTGATGAGTTGTAAACTTTTCTACATCTCTGCGAGGGAGGGGACGTGGGCCGACAAGACTCATTTCTCCCAAAAAAACATTAAATAATTGTGGTAATTCATCCAAACTATAAAGACGTAAAATTTTGCCAATTCGAGTGACACGAGGGTCATCTTTCATTTTAAATAAAACACCATCTTTAATCTCATTTTTTGCTTCTAAGGAAGCTTGTAATTTCTCTGCATTTGCAACCATAGTACGAAATTTCCAAATTTTAAACTTTCGACCGTGTAAACCAATTCTTTCTTGTCTAAAGAAGATTGGGCCAGAAGAATCAAACTTAATTAATAGAGCAATCAATAAATAAATGGGAGACAATAGCAATAGCAAAATAATAGAACAAAAAAGGTCAAAACACCGTTTTACCAAAAAGTCAGTACCAATAATAAATGGTGCTGAAATTGTCATACAGGGAACTCCACCAATTACCCAAAATGTGGATTTTGGATGGTAATTTTCACTTTTTATTGGCAGTATACGCAAGGTAATACCAGCTGTGTAGAAATGCCAGCATAAATACAGACGATTTTTGATTGCACTCCAAGAAACAAAAGCCTCTACAATTCCCTGTCGACGAAGATATTCAAAAGTTTTATCTCGGTTACGTAAATCCAAACAACTAGAATCGGCAATTCCTTGTACAGTGTAGCAATTTTCCTGTTCTATGATTTTAATGTGATTCTCTTTTTCTGCTGGATCGGTAATCAAAAATACAGAATGGCGCATTACTCCTTTTCTACGTAAATGTTTAGTAACAACGTCAAATATATAGCGCTGAAAACATAGAAATATGACAGATAATATCCAGAAAATTATAAAACTTGAACGAGAAATATAGCTATTTGATTCGTAAAGGAAAGCAATGATTAATAGAAAGATTTGCGATGTAGATATTGCTTTGAATAAACTTGAATAATTACGACGATTAATTCCTCCCTTATATAAACCTTTGATAGCAATTATTCCTATCTGTAAAGCAATAGTTAGTGCTAATAATGATTTTTTTCCTACCCAAGGATAATCTGATTCTTCGCCATATATGATTGCTAGATCCCATGCTAAAATAAGACAAGTAATATCTAAGAATATCAGTGAGATTATCCTGAGGAACCTGATAATTATTCCTTTTTGTACTCTTGTACCTTGAGCGGATCTTAAGTCAGGTTTTAAGCTGACAACGGGCATAGATTTAACAGTCATAATTTAGATGCTCCTGATATTTATGTAGATTCATTCACACGAGATAAAAGTGAACATTTGCTAAACTTCATGACAAATAATTCTCTATGAGTCAAGAACTTCCAATTAAAAAAAAAACTTCAAGTTGTAGGGTGCGTTATGACGATAGTCCGTAACGCATCATTAACTCTCGAAGAAAGGTGGGTTACGCTATCGCTAACCCACCCTACTGGACTGATACAACTAAAATGAAAGATATAGAAATAAATTTATTTATAAAGTAATTTCCTATGACTTACTCAAATAATAAGTAGAAGGTAGATGGCAGAGGGCAGTAGACGCGGTAGATGCGGAGCAGCTACTTACCCGACGGGAAGCCGGGCAAAGCCCGTCTACAGAAGTCGCTAGCTAACGCAACGCCTGACGGCGAACGCGCAAGAGCGTAGGTACGGCGTATCCGTTGGTAGGTAAAAGGCTTTTTCACCTGCTTTCTAGAACTTGCCATTTTATATTTAATTATGTCCATCTACTTAATTTACTTAGATTTAGCGTTTAGGAGCTTGCTCAAAAGCTCTCGCAATAGCATTCCATGCCAACTTACGTTGAAAATATGAGTCATATAACAAAGGACGTCTACTAGTTCTTGAAAGCCAGGTATAGCGATCGCTTAATCCCCAAGTTAAGACTGCAATTACTGCTTTTTCATCTAATACTACTGAAAGATAGTCTTCATAAGCGGCAGCAATAATGCGATCGCGTACCATACTATCAGCAGGTAATCCTTCATCCTGCACATCTAACTCGGTAATGAGAATTTTTAAGCCAAGGCTAGCAACATCTTTGAGAAAGCCTCTCATTTTCTCAGCATTGAAGCGAGTTTCCCTCGCTTTTAAATGGGCTTGAATCCCAAGAGCATGTACAGGAGTTTTTTTGGACTTTAAACGTTCTAGCAACTTTAATACAGCTGCTCTTTGAGCATTGCCAACAGGAGTGTCATAGTCGAGCCAGCGATCGTTATAAACAAGCATCGCCTTTGGATCTGCTTTTGCCGCCGTGCGAAAAGCAAGCTCAATATAGCCCTCACCAAGAAATTCCAACCAAGGTGAGCGGCTTAAACCATCAGAACGCTTGCTACGTGAAACAGCGATCGCTTCATTGACAACATCCCATGAATGAACAATTCCGGCGTAATGCTTGGCAACTTTCGTAATATGTTCTACTAAGAATCGCTCTGCATTTTTATGGTTAACCTTTCTCTTAAACCATCTAGGCAATCCCAACTCCCAAACTAAAGGAGTTCCTCGAAATAACATACCGTGAGTGCGAGCAAACTTTGCTAACCAATCACCTTTGGTAAAGTCAAAGGTATGGGGATTGGAACGAATAGTAAACCACTTCAAATCATTTTCTGCCACCAACATTCCACAATCTTTAGCAAAAGTATTTGCGAATTGGGTGTTTGATAGTAGTATGCGTTGCTCAGTTGCAGCTCCAAAAATTAACCCCTTAGCTGCGGCACGCTGTTTTAAAGAAGCTTGCCCAACCAATGTAAAGTCTCTTTTTGGATGAGAACGTACTGGAGTTTGCTTTCCTCGATTGATTGCTTCTGTTGTTGTCACAGTCGTCATGCCTAGCAAACCAGCCAAACCCAGTTTGATAGCATGCCGCCTAGCTATTGATTGGTGATTAAACATTTTAAATCGGCACTTTACTCAGCAAAACTGCATGAACTTACTTAAAATACCTCTCTAACTCTTATTACCCCGTGCGCTCTGTGCCTCTGTGATTTTATTCTTCCGTGACTCGTAGGTAAATTCTAAAGTTCTTGAAGAATTTGCTATCAATGCTCGAAAGACACGGTAGAAAAACAACGGGTTACCAAGGAGATAGCGCTGCCATAAACGTTGAGGTTCCATAACTAATCTAGTTAACCACTCAAAACCGCGATCAGTCATCCAACGCGGCCCTCTGCATACAGCATCAGTATAATAATCAAGACAGGCTCCTAAAGGTAAAAAAACTTTTGCATTTATTCGAGTTAAATTGTCAAGTATCCAACGTTCTTGCAATGGCATACCAAAACCAACATACAAAATATCTGGTCGAAATTTATTAATTTCACTAATAATGGCTTCATTTTCTTCACCGAGTTTTTCAAAATAACCGTGATGCCCTTTAACTTTTAAATTTGGTGCGATCGCTTTGAGTTTTGCGATCGCTTTGTCTACTGTACCTGGCTTGCCTGCAAGAAGAAATAAGGATACATTTTCTCTTTCGCAAGCTAGTGCCAAAGTTTCTATATAATCTGGACAAGTCATCCGATATTCGGATTTAAGACAATATCCACAAAGTTTTGCTCCCCATAAAACACCAAAACCATCACAAAATACTAAATCTGATTCATTCAAAAATTTTCTATACCAAGGTAAATCATATGCAAAATTCATAGCTCGAATATTCACATTTCCCACAACAGTTTTTTTTTAAGTTTTGCCGACTTAATAATATAATCTATAAGTTGGTAGACTTTTAACTTATGGAATCTAATACCTAATAATATAATTTCGTCAAATTCTTGTTTACTGCTTATTAAACTCATAATTTTTTAATTAGTCACTACTATAGACTATTCCATGAGTGACTTCTATTTATGCCTTAGTTTTAGGTATTGTTAATTATAATAACTAAATTAAACGTAAAATACGTTCTATTAGATCCCCGACTTCTTAGAGAAGTTGGGGATCTAAATTTTTAGTTTATTGATGTTGACTTACTCAGTATTTTCTAATAAATATTTACCATACGCCATACTGATCTGATGGTAAATTTCCAATTGCTTTTCTAAATTTATCTTTTATACATCTGGCTATTGATGGCTTAATAAATTGTTTAGGTACGAAGGTCAATAATTCTTTTGCAATCCAAACTAAGTAAAATCGTTGCCGTTTACTAACTAAATCCTTTGATGTTTTTTTAGCAAAGCTAGAGGCTACTCTCCAACTTTCACTAATTTCCATAAATTTATTCCAAGATTGTCCGGTAAAACCGTTGAGTGAATAAGAAGCTAGAGGTGTTTCAACATAATGGAAACAAAACCCATATATATAAGCTCGAAAGATAAAATCATAATCAGCTGCTATCAAGTAGTTTAAATCAAATAATCCTATTTTTTCATAAACTGTTTTTTTCACAAAACAGCCGGGATGATTTAAAGTAAATTTAAATAATAAATTATCTAAATCTCCTGGAATAAACGTATTTAAATATTGTCCATTGAAATAGTTGTGCAGAGAAGAATAAATAATATCAACTTTTGACTCTTTTAAAAAAAGATTTTCTATAACTTGTAAAGCTTTGTCATTATACCAGTCATCAGCATTGATAATACCAATAATATCTCCGGTAGCACGAGATATACCTTTATTCATAGCATCATAAATACCATTATCTTTTTCCGAAATTAAAATACCGATTTTATCTGCATAACGATGAATTACCTCTAAAGTTCCATCATTAGAGCCGCCATCAATAATGATGTATTCTAATTCTGACGTTATTTCTTGTTTAATAACACTTAGTATTGTTTTTTCAATTGAACTAACTGCATTATATACCGGAGTAATAATGGATATTTTCATCTCTTTATTATTAAATTATTCTTCAATAACTCAACTAAATAAACTCTAAATGGCATGGTGTGTTAATGCAACATCCCGGAGGGAACTTCTGAAGTTCGGTGGGCAGAACATCTGACCGTTTTTTATTTTCCCTACGGACTTGAAACTGCACTAGCTAGATCATTGAGAAATTGTTCATGTCTGCTACGATACCAATTTTTAGCGTCATCGAAAGTAGTTGACGTGAATGTTGAAGTCACCACTGAAACTATTAGATTAGCAAACTCCTGTGGTGTTTCAGCAACTCTAACCGTTGATGGTGGGTGAGTAATTCCTCGCAAGGCAACTGGAGTTGCTACTATCAAAGAACCAGAAGCGATCGCATCCAAAGTTTTGATTTGTATGCCACCTCCACTTAATGTCGGAATAGCAACCACCTTTGCTTGAGCCATGAATTCTTGAGCATCAGGTACAACTCCACAATAATAAATATTTGGATATTTACCATTGAGCCAATCAGCATCTTTACCAGCTACATGAATTGAAAGTTCAACTGGTAAATAAGGATAAACATTTTCAATAAACCATTTCAGTCCCTCTATATTTGGCTTCCATGTCCAACTACCTAAAATACCAATATCAAAGTGCTTCTTAACTATTTTTTCTTGTAAATTTTTAAAACTAGGTGCTATCCCAAACGTTCTAATTATATTTACATTAGCAAGGCGAGAAAAAGATTTATTATCATGGTCTGTTAAAGTCCAAACTTGCTGAGATAAATTGGATAATCTTGCTTCTTGCAATTTCATTAATCTAGCTTCTCGCTTGTAAAGCAATTTTGCTATCAAATTCTTAACTCTTTTAAATTGTTCCTCATACATCTCATGTTCAACATTCTGACTAATAAAAATTATTTGGCTTTTCTCTTGGATATAAGCTTCAATCCAACCAATCTGAGCGTGTTCAATAATTATGCTGTCATACTTTTCACTGAAGAGAAGTTTATTAAGTATATTAATGTATACATGAGAATAATATTTAGCTGATGAATATGGCAAACCTTTCCAAAAGCTCAAAGCCAACCACAGCAAAGCATAAAACTTTGACTTTTTTGTTTCTGTATGTCGCTCATCAACTATGAATGTTTCCTTGGAATTATGTTCAAATCTATCACCTTTGCGAAGATAACCAACAACTGTAACCTGATGACCAAGTTTCTTGAGGGCATCAATAAAACACTGTGAAGCAACTTCACCACCATTACAGTTTTTACTAAGAAGAATAGTTGTTAAAAATAGAATTTTCATAGTTTAAGTAATTAATATATCAATTTTTAAAACTAAAACAAATTATATTTAGCTGTAGTTGAATAAAAATTTTGAGAATTGATAACATTATTTCTACCAACCACCGTAAACTATAAAAGACTTAGTAAGGTACCCAAATTTTTCTTCGTAAAGCTTACCTTTGGGGAAGAGATTCATCAATTTTTGCTTACTCAACAATTTAATTGAAGTCACTGAACTTAGAGCTTGTTGCCTATCAGGTGTCTTTTCCCTCCATCCTAAATTAAAGTGAGTTAATAACCAAACTCTTACTGCAATGGGAAGAAACTGAAAGAACGGAAAAACAAAATGAGGTTCAATAGGAAAATAGAGATTTGGTGTTTGAATAAAGTATTTTTTTCCTACTCTCTTGACTTCATTAGCCATCTGAAGTTGGTCGTTATAGTCTCCCACATGCTCAATAACAGAATTAGAAAAAACTATGTCAAATTCTAAATCTTTAAACTGATACATATTTCTGGCATCACCCACAACACATTTAAACTTTGGATGATTGATTTGCTCTATGTTGAGTAGGGTAATTTCTAGCTCTAAACCCTCTTGATTGAAAAGACCTGTATTTTCCCAAAAACTAGGTCTACCTCCAACATCGAGAATTTTCAAGGGAGTTCTTGTTGATTTAATTAGCGAGCTGAACAAAGCAAAACGCTTTCTTCTTAAATCACTTGCTAATGAATCAGATCTACGGTTGTCGTAAATTTTTTCTATCACTTGACTGAGCATATATTGTTTTAACCTCAATTAAATTACCTAATTAGTCAAAAATCTTCCTTACTAGAGCCTACAAAAATTGCAAAACTTCAGCATAAGCCTCCAGTAATTTAGGGGCTTGATGTCGCCATTCAAGAATGTCTTCCATCCTGTGTCGTCCTTCAGCTCCCATTTTTTCTCGAAGTTGAGGAGAATCAAGAAGTTCGATGATTTTATGGGCAAACTCTATCTCATCATTAGGTCTGGCATACAAAGATGCTCCTTCTGCCGAACGTCTTCCCTCTCGCAGATCAAACTGAACAATAGGTTTTCCTAGTGCCATGTACTCTAGGATTTTGTTCATGGTACAGTTTTCGTTGTAAGCAGATTTTGGAGATGGTTCTACACAAACGTCA
This sequence comes from Chlorogloeopsis sp. ULAP01, assembly GCF_030381805.1. Taxonomy (NCBI): domain Bacteria; kingdom Bacillati; phylum Cyanobacteriota; class Cyanophyceae; order Nostocales; family Chlorogloeopsidaceae; genus Chlorogloeopsis; species Chlorogloeopsis sp. ULAP01. The sequence continues at coordinate 241,635 of NZ_JAUDRH010000006.1, read as the reverse complement.
CAGCTAGATAACCGTTCTAAAAGTTCCTTACCTGTTTTAAATCCTGTAAACTCCACAAACTCAGTCACTTCTAACTTCTTAGATAGAGCTTTAAGCTTTTCAGCAGCAGGGCCATTCCCAATCAGCATGAAGTGAATATCTTTGCGTTTCTTTTCTGTGACTAGATAACGTACCATTCTCAGCAGATAGTCAATTCCCTCTGGTTCTCCCATCACTCCCATGTAACCAACCAAGTATTTTTTACCTTTGCGGTAGCTGGGATTTGGAGATATGAAATGAAAGCGTGAAAGGTCAGGCGCACTTCTAACTACAAAAACTTGCTTTGGGTTCTTACCTCCCCTAGTCAAAGCTATCTTTCGGTGTGACTCGTTCGTTGCGATCGCTAAATCTGCTGTGGCATAAGTCAAACGTTCAGCCAAACGTAAACCATAATAGAAAACATCTCGGCGATTGTATTTAGCTATATACATTTCCGGACTGAGATCGTGGTGATCGAAGATGACTTTTATGCCATGGAAAATTTTGTACCATCCTGCTACCAAGAAGAGTAAGTCTGGAGGATTGCAAATATGAATCACATCAAAGCCCTGTTCTTGCCAGACTCTTTGTGCTAGACGAAACTGCCAATAAACAGCCCAGCCATATTCTCGAAGATAGCCAGTAACAGAACTTTCTTCCGTGGGAAGAGGATGGCGATAGATATGAATTCCTTCGATTTCTTCATAATCCTTTTCAAAGCCGTTTCCTTTCGGAGATATAGTAGAGACTTGGTATCCTGCTTTTTGTAGAGTAGTAGCTTCCATCCATACTCGTCGGTCAAAAGGAATGGGAAGATTTTCGACAATGATGAGGATTTTATCTAACTTACTATGAGCGTTCATTATTATTTTTTACAGTGTTTTGCAGATAAATGAAGTGTCAGGGTAAATTTTTGTAAGTGTACTCGTGAGTGATAGAAAATTAGGTTCAAATCAAAAATTATGGATGGGAGTATTAAAGAATAATTCAGCTATGTTGATTCTTGCTTAATGGTATATTTAATAGTCAAGAAATCCCTGAATATGAAGCTATTTTTTAAATTTAATAATCCCTATTTTTTCTGCTGTGAGCTACCAATCAATCAAAAGATTACAAACTTCTGTAAAGATTTTATTTTATTCCTAGCACAGAATCATAAATAGCTTCCAATTTGACAGTTTGCTTATGAATATCAAAAAACTCACAAACATACTCTCGCCCCCGTAGTCCCATTTGCTTACCTAAAGCACGGTCAGATAACAAAATATCAAGCTTCTCAGCCAATGCAACATCATCTTTCTCTGACACCAAAAATCCTGTCTCACCATCTAAAACTGCTTCAGGAATACCACTATGCCATGTAGAAACAACAGGAATACCACTAGCGCAAGCTTCCAGAATAGCAAAAGGCATACCTTCACAATCCCCATTTTCTGCCATCTGACTAGGTAAGGCGAATATTTCTGCATTCCGCATCAGTTTTTGTACTTCATCGTGAGGTTTAGCTCCCAAAAAACGTACGTATTGAGAAATACCAAGTTTCTGACTTAATGCATAAAGTTCTGCTGTCAAATCGCCTGCACCTACCTGGATAAGTGAGACATTTGGATGCTTTTTGCAAATCCTTGCAAAAGCTCGCAAAAGTGTATCAATTCCTTTCTTTTCTGTATGCCTACCTACACAGAGAATAAAACGTTCGTCAGTTTCTTCTGTTCTAGGTGAAAATTTTCTAATATTGATGCCAGGATTGTATAAGATAATTTTTTTTTCAGGGTATCCTTGTTCAATCAGCTTTTTACGCAAGAAGTTAGAAAGAACAAGAAATACAGATGCTTTTTCTTTTAGTTCTTTTTCATGCAAAATAAGTTGATAGTACAAAGGAGCACCATAGCTCCATATTTTGCTACGGTTAATTGTAATATCATATCCCCAAAATGAAACAATTAAAGGTATTTTGAGCTTTTTAGCTAGTGCCATTGCATAAACTCCATCAGGGCCAAAATGAGCGTGGATTAGGTCTAAATTCTTGAATAAATCAGAACGCCCAAATAGATGAGGAGAACGTGTAATTAGATAAATTAATTGTTTAATATTCAAAAAGTCGCTTTGATTAATTGAAATATTACGAAAGGTTACTTCTTTTAAAAGCGTACACGCAATAAATATAGGGTCGTATTTAGATAAGTTTAGAGCTGGTTCTGTTATAAATGTCTCTGATACACGAGGAAATCGTTTTCGGTATATACCAACTTCTCTCACGTTTTTTTTCATTTCTTACCTTTATTGTTATTAATTAATTTTTTTACTTTCTGACTTGAGTTTACCTTGTCCACCTCAGAATCCAAACTCTCTCCAATCCATAAAATGGAGCTAAAATCAATGTGATTGCAACCCAAAATGGCCCTAGTATATATAGCCAAATACCACCGCGATGAAGTTTGATAAATTGCTCTAGAGGGTAACGCAGATGTCTGTGCCAGTAGGTTAATGGAATCCATTCTTTAATATAGGTTTTGTAAATTCTTTCTATTTCATATGTAGCTTCGACACCAGCGATACTTGTTTTGTTTTCACCGCTAATTGGATTGATACTCAGAACTTCGTCGATAACTTTCCAGCATACTCCACGAGATAGAAAATAATTCCATAGCTCGAAATCCATTGCATACTTGTAACTTTCATCTATAGGTTTATTTCTATCTAATAATCTGCGTCGATAAAAGCAGCTCGGTTGAGGGATTGGATTATGAGCAGGCATCAAGGTAATTTGTTTGAGTGTAGGAGCTTTAACATACACTCGATTATTGCTTTCATCCTGAATAATTGAGCGCTCTCCTGTCTTTAAGAACTGATTAAACAAAACCATCCAAAAGTTAACTCCTTTTAGTGGCTGCTTAACATTCTCGGTTATAAATTCCATGTGGCAGCGACCCACAAGAACATCAATTTCAGGTGAATCTATAAATATTTTCCCAACTTTATGTAAAGCGCCTGGTATGAGCAGATCATCGCTGCATAACCAGTTAACTATCTCACCATTGCACTTAGCAAAACCTTTATTAATAGCATTAGATTGTCCACTATCCTTTTCACTCACCCAGCAAGCAATATATGGCTCAAATTGCTTGATTACCTCGATACTTTTGTCTGTCGAACCTCCATCAATGACAATAATTTCGAGTTTCGGATAATTTTGCTCGATTAGACTTTGTAGAGTTGCTCCAATAGTTGCACCTCCATTGTAGTTGGGTACAACAATGGAAATAGATGGAAGTTCTGTTGAGCGATCAGATTTTAACAAACTATTTTTATTTAACTGAATATTTTGCATTTTTATCATTTCCTCAAATTAACTAAATTGAAATTAAAATCCTCAAGTGATATGTCATAAAAATTTCATTCATATGGAGCTGAAAATTTCCTGACTATAATTCACCTTGAGTTGGCGATTTCTTCTTATTCTTTTTACCGATATAGCAGATGATAGGGAAATAGAAATATATGCTATCCAAATTGTTCCTCTTGATATAATTCCACCATTGTCTGTAAAATTAAATAAAAACATAATTATTATGGTTTGTAACATCCAAAAATTTTCTGTTACTGGATTTGACATCCATAAAAAAATTATTCTACTCAAGGTAGATAAAAAGTTAACTGTATATACAAAAAGACCCAAAAATCCTAATTGTAGAAGAACTTCTATGTAGCTGTTATGGGAATTGAAAAGTTGGAAATTGTCTATTGATAGAGAATTTTTCGCCCATGTAGTACGCAGGATAACAATAGATTCATTAGAACCCCAAAATCCTGAAATACCATAACCCAGCCAAGGTCGCTTTAATGCTTGCTCAATGCATAATGTCCAGATTGGTACTCGTCCGTTAAAGGTGGTATCTTTTCCCAAGATATTAACTAATATAGTTTTTTCATTAATCAAAATTAGGAAAGCCACAATACAGCTGATTATTAATGCACCTGTAAGAAGCACGGAACGCAACTTATAATTCTGCTTGACAAACTTATGGAGGGGAAGCAAACACAATGAAGCGACAAAGATTACATAACCTCCTTTACCTTGACTAAGAAAAACAAGAGTAGTTGCAATAGCGAATTTAATCCAAGCGATCCAATGTTGTCTGCGGCTGTTGAGAGCAGCTAGTAGAGAAAGCATGGCTGCTAGAATCATGTAGATAGCTAGATAATTTTTGTAAGGGAAGATGCCTCTCCATGCACCATTACTGTATGTACCAAAACCTGGGATAGCTAGAGGAAGTATCAAGCTGAGAATAGCTACAGTCCCAAATACCCACCCGAATAACCTCATCTGCTCTCTAATGCTATAGCGTGTTGCTAAATACATTCCAAATAAGATTGTGCGTAACATAGCTTTGGAAGTGATTGAGGTTATATCTGGAAGAACAGACCATAAACCAGAGATTGCAATCATTCCCAATAAAATGAGTATGGTTATATCTGTTGTCGCTACATAAATAAATTTTTTCCAGTGTAAAAGAATTAAAAGTGCTACTATTAAATAACTGAATACATCAAACAGCTTGGCTAGAGTGTAAGGAAAAAAACTAGGACTGACGAAATAAAAAAGTAATAATCCAGTGAGCCATATTTCCACATAAACTGCCAAACGCAGAAACGATTGATTTTTCATGTTTTACGGTGTCTAATAACATAAAATAGTGACAATAATATTTTTGCTGTAACATATTTCTGATTAATGGTGCGTTGTGCTTCGCTATAACGCACTCTACTATACTCAAGAGCCATATTTTTAGCGATCGCCTCTACTAATAATTTCGTTATAAACAGATAAGTAACGATTGGCTTGTATTTCTGTAGTGAATTCTTGTTCTACTTTTTCACGGGCGCGATGTGACAACTTTTGATACCGCTTTTGATTTTCCAGCACCCAAATTATTCCTTGAGCCAAATCTTCAATTTTAAAAGGTTGAGCTAGGTAGCCATTTCGTTGATGTTCAACAATATCTTTTAATCCAGTTATATTGAAGGCAACGACTGGTTTACCACAAGCAAGAGATTCAGAAGCAGTTTGTCCAAAAGATTCTTGAAGTGAGGGAATAACCATGACATCTGCCGATGAATAGACAAGTGCTAATGAAATATCGTCGTGTAAATGCCCTAGATAATGAGTTCTCAAACCAAAATCAACAGAGCTTGTAGGTTGAGAAGCTCCGAAAACAACTAGCTCTAAGCAATCTCGCCACTCTGATTTACTTAACTCTTGTAGTGCTGTTTGCAATAGATGAAAACCTTTTCTTTTGTCACTAGTTGCTTTTAATGCTCCAAATAGAATGAGTTGCTTATCTTGAGGTAAGTGGAGTAATTTTCGTGCCAATTGTTTATTAATTGGTTTGTATTTTTCGATATCAAGTCCATTGGGAATTAGCTCAATTCGTGATTCCTTAAATAAAGAACTAGAGCTAATACATTGAACCATCCAGGAACTGAGGGCAACTATTGTTAAATTGAGATTCTTCCATGCTTTGGTTTTGCGCTGCCATATCCAACGGGATAAATCCCAATTGTTATGACTACCAAGTTGAGGGCAGGCACCACAGGATAAAGTGTAGCGATCGCAATCTCCGCTATAGTGACACCCTCCAGTCAACGCCCACATATCATGAAGTGTCCAAACCAAAGGGCGCTTTAGCTTGGCAATTGTTTCTATTTGCATAAATGCTCCATTAGTCCAGTGCATATTGATAATATCTGGAGCAATTTGAGCAACCTTGGGAACTACTTTATCTGGCAACCATTGAAGCGAAAACGTACTTCCAATTCGTTTGTGATAAAACTTTAGTGGTAAAGCATCTATTGTCTGCTTTGCTCTTACTATGCCTTGAGATAATTTAATTGTAGGTGCAATTACCATTGTGTCATCACTGTATTTTTCCTGCACCAGTAGCTGTGATTTGACACCGATATTTTCTAAACCTTTGTGCAAGCGATACGTAGCACGAGCCGCACCACCATTAATGTCAGATATATTAATATGTAGAACATTCATAATTACCCTACACTTATCATCTGTTTAACTTTCTTTTTTAAAGACACAATTAGAGGTTTACTGTACAAAGTACGCTGTGTAAAAATATCTGCTTGGCGATTCTGGAGTAAAAACGGAGGATGTTGGAGAGGAAAACTTATTTCCTGAGCTGGTATGTTAGCAAACTTACTTTTTTTGCTTAAAGTATGAGTTCCTTCTTCACCAAAACCAATGTTTGAAACTAAATTGTGATTAGAAATTATGCAAAGACTACTTTGTAACCAGCAAGCAAGTGTCCACCTTAACGCCCAACTATCTATCTTTCCTTCATATGTCGATTGTAGGATGTTATGCCAATAGTTAACTGCCTCTGTACTTTGTAAGATATCTTCTAAAAGGTTGTTCTTTTTTACTTCAGTCCATAATTGCATTTGAAAATCAAAGTACTGCCAAGCTCTTCTCCATGTTGCCCAACCCCAGCAGTGGTTGTAGCGTGAAAAGTAGTAACTATAATTGGTTCGTCTCCGTCCAAATTGCACATTCTGTCCAGATATTGAGCCAATTCTGGTATCATATCTATATTTTTCTAGTAATTCTTCACAGAACGGAAAAAAGCTAGAATGAGGAATACAATCGTCTTCTAAAATAATTGCTTCTTCAACATTGCTGAAAACCCAATCTAGACCACTAGATACACGTTTTGCACATCCTAAGTTTGTATGAGAGTAGTTCTTTAATACCTCGCAGTTCCAGTCAACTTGCTCAATAATTGCACGAGTAGCCTCACACTTTTCGGCTTCATCAGGGCGATCGCTACGCGGCCCATCTGCAACGACAAAAAGCTTTGGTGGTTTTGCGTGGCGAATAATTTCAAATACTTTCTCTGTTGTATGAGGTCGCTTAAAAATGATAAATACTACAGGATATTTCATAAATAAATGCATGATTTATTTTCAACAATTATCTTTTAGAATTGGCACCTAATCGTAATTGCATATTCTCCCAAGCCCGAAGATAATGAATAAATAAAATCACCAAAGTAAACTGTATCTTTTTATTTACTCTACGAAGCTTATCATCTGGTAAATATTTAAAAATGAATTCTATAGGTGGTCTTAAATCCCTATAAACTTCTTTAAAATTTTTCAACAAACTCTTTTCTGTTTTTAAATCATAAATTCCACCAGCTACTCTTTGAATTTTTTGATGTAATTGAGAGAATGTATGTCTAGCAGGGTGCAGAACACAAACATCATCTGCATAAATTTGCTTATAACCTGCACGAAAAACACGTTGCCCCCACTCTAAGTCTCCTCTAGATTTCAGATTGCTGTCAAAATAGCCTACTTTTTCCAGCACACTTTTAAAAGTAAAGAGATTTGCTGTAACTGCAAACCTAAGTTCTTGAATATATTGCTTTTGTGGAAAAGCAACTACACTCTCATACAGTTCTACAAGGGTTAATTTATCTGGGCTTTTAAAAAAAAGCTGTATTTTTCCACCGATTAATCCACAGTCTGGTGCTTCAAGTAGATGTGCTACTCCTTTTTCAATCCAATCTTGGGCTGGAATACAGTCTGAATCTGTAAAAGCAATAATTTCACCCTTAGCAAGAGATATCCCTTTATTTCTGGCAGCATATGAACCAGGATTACTTTCATATGCGACAATTACTTGACTGAACTGACTAGTCACATTCTCAGTATTTTCTTCTGAAGCATTATCAACTACTATCACTTCATAGCAATGTTTTGGGTATGTTTGTTTTTCCAAAGCATCTAAACAAAGTCTTAGTCGTTGAGAATCGTTAAAAACTGGAATTATCACAGAGACTAAAAGATTTTGTGTTTGTGTAAACATGAACTGATAATTTTCTAGTCTATACAGATAAAGTTGATTGATTACTTAGAACTTCAAATAAATATTTTTTGGATGCTGCTATAGCTTTTTGTAGTTTATCGTTAAACGTATCCGAGTAAATGTTAGAAAATAAATATTCTTTTCTAAATTCTGCATTATCTGTATCTGTAAAAATCCGCTTTTCCAAACCTAGATGACTGAGTAAGTCTTGAACTTTATGTGCCTTATATGTTTTGGTAAATACAGTAAAAGGTTTTCTAAATATCAAAGAAAATATAGTTCCATGATAAAAGCTTGTAACTACATATTCTGCTTGAGAAAAATAACCGAGCCATTCTTCTGGACTAACTCCTATGAAATTGTAGTGCGCCACTTTGTTGTAATAACCAATGGAAATTGGTATTAAATTTTTAGTATTAGCTACTGATTTAACAAAATTTTCTTGCTTAACTGAAAGGTTAGTAGCATAAATAAGTAAATATTTTTTCTTAATATTTGGAGGCACGAGAATATCATTATATCTAGCAAGAAAAGTTGGATCGAGGACTTTTACAGCTTGGCGATCGCATTCTGAGACTAGACGTAAGCTATTTGAATCTCGAACTGAAATTACATCAAAATCATTAATCAATTTATAGATATCATTTTTGAGTTCCATTAATGACTCAGTATTACCAAAACTAGCTGCATAACTTAATTTCAAAGTATTCTTATTATCAACAAAGTCTAGAAAGAATGATGGATCAAAACCACGAAAGGAGTTGAGATTCCATAATTCATCACTTCCACAAATAACGGCATTATATCGATTATGAAATGATTTTAATTCCTTTCTAGAATAGAATTTATTACTACTTAATTTCATTTTAGAAAATAAAAAATATCTCATTTTCCAAAATTTGATGATATTTTGTATAAAGTGTTGATTGAAGCAAAATTTATATCTTGAGCGCCAAATGGGGTATAACTGTTTTGCATAAAACTTAATTGCTACACGTGGACGATAATCAATAATCTCAACATCATGTCCGAGTTGTTCAAGTGCTTTATACAAAGCATAGGCTTGAAGTGTTGCACCATAATTAAGGGTGTGATGATAAGTCAAGATTCCGATTTTCATATATTTTTCCCTATTTTAATTACTGTTATTTATTCCCAAGTTTTCGATTTTGGACTTTGAGATGATTGTTTACCCGATTTTGAAGAGGGCTAGAAGAATATAAGAGTTTGAAAACGTGCCTTAGTACCTATATAAGCAGTACCCATTACACACCTTTTTTCCGAATACCTTGTTGCTTATATAAAGCTAACTTTGCTAATTCATTTAATTTCTTAAAAAGTTGTTTGTCTAATAAAGCAATTACAGCTATATACGTTAAAGCAGCCAGTGGTATACAAATAGTAAGCATGATATTTGCACTTATTGATGCTGCAAAAAAGTATTTAAAAGTTAAGACAATTGCAACTATAGCCAGACAACCACATACTTGTGTGAAATATTGACGTAAATAAATAAGCAAATCAAGTTTAATTAATTTACGGAGTAACAGTAATGGTATCGGTGCAAGTAGGTAACTGCGAATTAAATATACCATTGCCACAGCTAAAATTCCCCATTTAACTACTAGAAAAAAAGCAATAAAGTTACTCACACTATTTATAAAAGTTACCCATAATCTCCAAGAGGGTTTACCCATAGCTATCATCAACGAACCGTTGAAGAAAAAAATGCAATGAAGAGGGCCAACAAGGGATAGAGCCTGCATAACAGGAATACTTGATTCCCATTTATTTCCAAAAACAACTCTGACTATTTCAGGTGCTAACACAGCTACGCTAATAAAAATAGGAAAAGAGATTAAACTTGATAGCTGAGTAGCACTATAAAATGCATTTCTTAATTTCTCTGGCTCTTGCTTCAACCTTGAAAAGGTAGGTAATGCAACCTGAGTCAAGATACGAACCAAAAGCTGTGTCATTACCAATAATATGCGGTAGGCGACATTGTAGTATCCTAGAGCGATCGCACCGAGAAAATATCCAATTAATAAGTCATCACCATGACGACTAAAAAAATTGAGAAAATTAAAACCTACAATATTGACACCAAAGGAAAACATTTCTAGAAAATGCTTTTTAGAAAATCTAAACCCAGGTCGCCAATCGCTAACTCGCCATAAAGTTATAACTGCGACTAACCCAAAACTTAATTGCTGACAGACAAGACTCCATACTCCAAAGCCTTGAAATGCCATTACAATACCAACCGTACCACTAGCTAATGTAGCTAATAGGGAACGTATAGCCAAAGCTTTAAAAAAAAGTTGACGTGAGAGAATTGCCGCTTGAACACTATTTAGAGCACTAAATAAGAAGTTAAAAGATAAACAACGAACAATTAATGTTAGCTGTGGTTGATTAAAGAAGTTAGCTACGATATCTGCGACTGAAAAGCCAATAATTGTTAGTGATGTGCCGATGCCAAGAATTGTCCAAAAAGCAGTGTCTAGGTGTTCTGATTCTAGATTATCCCGTTGTACGATCGCCTCACTAAATCCCTGCTCTAGAAAAATCTGCATGAAAGTAACAACAACACCAGCTGTTGCTACTAATCCAAAATCTTGAGGGCTAAGTAGGCGAGCAAGTAGAGAAAAGACAGCAAAGGAAATTACTTGGCTACCCCAGCTCTGAATAGCAGACCAAACTACACCTTTTACTGCCTTTTGTCGCAAATTTGATGATTCTTTAGATGATTGCATGAGAGGAAGTTTTAATGAGTCAAAGCCATAACCGTAAACTGAGGTAGAAGGCAGGGTGTTGAGGCGTCCTTCGTTAGGACAAAGGGAAGTATTATGACTCATGTCTTTTCCCCGTGTCCGGTTTGTCCTCTTCTGTACCCAACCCCTAGTACCCAGTACCCCTTTCTCGTTTTTGCCGAACACGTGCAGAATTTTGAGAAATACTAAATGACTCAGGTGATTCTTGAGTGTAATAGAAGTAGCTGTCAGGTTCGTTTTTCACATTCACACCATTAATTACCATTCCCAACACTTTTTGACCTGATTGTGTCAAGAATTCTTTCGCGGCATTCGCATTAGCAGCGTTAACAATGCCTGGACGTACTACCAGTAAAAGACCATCAACTAGCTTACCTAGAACCGAAACATCTGCTGTTCCCGCTAGAGGAGGCGTATCAAAAATGACGCAATCATAGCTTCTCGCAAAGATAGTGACTAATGCCGTCATGCGTTGAGAATCTAGCAGCGCGAGTGGATTAGGAGGTATCACTCCAGAGGGAAGTACATGAAGATTAGGCATCACTTCCTGTACTACTGTATTCAAAGGAATTTGATCGTCAACGATCGCATTACTTAAACCTTGAGCGTTTGTTAATTCCCAGATGTGATGCTGGCATGGACGACGCATATCAGCATCTACTAACAGCACTCTACGTCCAACTTGTGCCATGACAATGGCTAAATTAGCAGAAACCTCAGACTTTCCTTCCTTAGCAACAGAACTGGTGACGGCGATCGCTTTTAGTTGCTTATCTGAAAGGAACCTTAAGTTTGCTTGCAGCATTTGATATGCATCGCGAATCGCAAACAGATGGATATCCCTACCTACCACTCTAGGTATTGGTCGATCTAGCTTTCCTGTCAAAGTTTTGCCATACCGACTCAAATTAGGAATAACTCCCAACAGAGTATATTGAAATAACTCTTTAGCTTCTTTAAGCGTTTTCACAGATTGGTCTACCAGTTCTAAGCTAAAGGCAGCAACTACTCCTAACAAGATACCTAAAATGCCGCCAGCAGCAATAATCAATGTCTTACGAGGGCCACTCGGTTGATCTGGTATCAATGCTGGGGAGATGATACTGGCATTACCTACATTTTGATTTTCTGCTACATCTACCTCTTGTATCCTTGTTAAGAGATTTTCATAGGTAGTTTGCGCTGCTTTTACCTTTCGTTCTAACTCTCGCTGAGTTTCTTCTAACTTAGGCAAAATATTTGCTCGTTCTTTATATACAGACAGAGTATTGCTTAGATTAGCAATTTGTTTCTCTAAACCGAGACGTGCTTTTTCTGTATTAGCCAAATCTTGAATCAAGGCTTGTCGCACCCCTCCAATTTGCAAATTCTTGAGAGAAACTTGCTGATTTTTGCCAGCTACTTGCTCTACCCGTTGTTGCAATACCTGACTTAGAGCAGAAGCTTGTTCTTCTAAATTAACAATTTGAGGATGTTCAGGCTGAAAGCGAGTTCGTGCCACCTCTAAATCTGCTTGTGTTTTTTGAAGCTGACTGAGTAACTGCTGAGTTCCAGGTATTTGGCTCAACTCAGCGTAGGTAATGGCTTTTTGGGATTCAACATCTATCTGCTCTTTTAACTTTTGCGATTGCGCTGTGACGTTAACTAATTGAGCTTGTGCTGTGGCAATATTATCTTCTAACTTAGAAATAGTACTAACTGCTTCTGCAGCTTCCTGTTGCAGAACCACTATTTTGTTTGCTTCTTTAAATTTGCGTAGGTTTGACTCTGCTTGCTTGACAGCTTGCTCGGTTTTAGGTACTTGTTCCCACATAAACTTCCGAGCTGAAACTGCCTCTGCTCTGTTCGTTTGGATATTCTGCTTGATATAAATTTCAACTAATTTATTAACTACTTGTGCCGCCATTAAAGGATCGGAGTCTGCATAATAAATTTCCAAAAGGTCTGTGCCTTTAACACTCACTACGCTTAATGCCGCAGCTAAATCTTCAATCCTCAAGGGATTGCCTAAACTATCTCTGAGATCGAGAGATCTCACGGTTTCCTGCAAAACAGGAACAGAAGTAACGATTTTGACTTGAGTGTCAACTGGGCTGCTCTGACTGACTAAAGCTTCCAGTCTTCCTAAATCTTCACCCAATCCTGTCAGAGAGGAAGTACGATTCGTTTTAATTAACAGGCTTGCTTGTGCTTGATAGTAAGGTTTGAGTGAAAATGCATACACTGAAGCCAAGGTTAAGATAGTTCCAAAAATTCCTACTGCTGGTAGCCAGCGTCGTTGCAACACTAGCCAGTACTTTTGGAAATCTATCTCTTCAAAAGGATGAGTATTGTTGATTGAGTCCATAGTTTATGAATGCGAATGTATTCTGAGGTGCCGTCATATATCTACGCGCGATCGCAAGTCATACAATTTTGGATTTTAGATTTTTGATTAAGAATCGCTTTGGTGCATTTGAGTTGTATCAATGCATCTGTTGGAATCATTATTCAAATTATTTGGTGTCACTTAGGTGACAACTCTAAAATCTTTGCTACTTTTATGGCTAACCATCCTTGCATGTCTGCGAGTAAATTCGCTCACGGAAGGATTTCCGTCAGGATGAAGTACTCCGATCGCCTGCTGCCAAAGTTCTGGAGATGCTACTGATGCTTTGTAGGTACGAATCTGCTGAGGAGTATCTTTACTAATGTGGCATTGGACGTAATACCATTTCGTTTCTTGACACTCGTCACACCAAAAAGCTTCTAACCATTCACCTTCTAAAGAAACTGCTGTTTTGCTTGCTAACAAAAGTAAAGCACTCTGCCGTCCCATTCCTCGCTGCTGGAGTTGTCCTGGGCGATCTGCAAATAACGGATATTTTTGACTTACGCTGTCAAGATAGCATCCATGAACCGGACAGTAGATAGCCCGTCGCTTTGAACGTTTGCGATTTCTATCACATCTTCTTTGCAATTAAACCTCCTTTGAAATAAGTAAATGCACAGGTAATACAGCAACTAGAGTCAAAGTTGATATTTTTTTAGTAGTATGTGTTCCGGCTATGTCAGGATTTGAGAGCCTAAAAAAATCAGAATTAGCCATAAGCACCGCTTTAACGTAATACACTGACTCCCCTACAGGTCAAGGTTTCATCCCTTAGGAGGATGCGAAGATTAAGCCAATTAATAAATAGTAAATACGGGTAATGCTTGAAAGCTTAATACATCTGTAATCACAACAGTTGTTAAGCCTTACCTATCTTGATTTGTCACAGACGTGGTAATAATATTATTTAGGAATATTTAGAAACTAATTGTTGCTTGCTTGAAAAAATACTGAATTTTAGTGACAATTTCTCTACTGTGCGACCATCTCTAACTACAAGTACGTAGCAGTCCAAAAGATGGTTACGGTGGAGGAACTGAGATCAAAAGACCATCAAAGCTCTACTCCATCAATTCAAAATAGTCGAATTTAATTGTATTGAATTCTCCTTTCAATCGAGCAACTCACAAATAGTTTCAGAAAAAGTTCAAAAGAAGAATCTGAGAATTCAGCCTTCATAACCACACGATTGATATATGCTCACATCATTTCAATTTAATTCGTGTCTAATGTAATTCACTGCCAGAGCCTCATAACAATAATTATACTGATTTGAGCCTTGCAAATAAGTGCTGCAACAGATGCAACTGGGCTTGCAGAAACTATGTTTAATTAGTATCAAAATATCTCAAAGCAATCCAATCCGTGGTTTTATTTTAGTTTGACTGCTCAGGATATGATGTAATTTACATCACACTTAAATAAATTAAGTTACTATTTTTTCATCAACCTGTATCCATATACTTTCAATTAAAGCAATTATATGGCTTATATACATCAAATATACAGCAGATAGGAATTTACTATATGTTCTACACAAATCATATATACAGCATATGAGTATATATGATAACTCTAAAATCTTTTGGTTTGCGTAAGAAATTAGCATAATTTGAAGATACTTAAGTAATATATTCATGACTTAATGTAAATACAATACTTTCAGTTTACGTACGTATATATGCTCGTAAAAGCTAGGCATTACATATAAACAGCTATTAATATCCAATTTTTTACTGCTAATACTCAAAACATATGCAACTTAAAAATGTATAAGTTATTACTTTTGCTCTAATAGTAGCTGCGTGCTTTTTAGTAGAATAATATTAGTTATTTTCTACAAAGTAGAAACCGTATAATCTTCAAACATGGCCGAATAAAATATACACGCCATTATTAAGTAACAAAAATATTTCAAATCCGAAGCTATATCCCGGTTTACACGCGCATTGCTTGTATTAAATGCAACTATTGCATAAATAATATTTAAAATACGCATCATAACGATTCTCTTTGAGATGACTTCTGATGATGAAACAGGGAAACAGAGATTACTGTGTAGTAGCATCTTAGAGAACAGATTCCTCCTACTCCTTTAGGTGAATTTAGTCCTCCTCTAAGATGGAAAAAATAGAGAATAACTCAGTTTAGATTTTCTAAAAAATAGCTAGAGAATTTTCAACTTGTAGATTACAGCAGTGACAACGCCATGCACTTCCGTATTATCCCTGAATAATCGCATCTAACAACTTTTGAGCATCAAAACGAACTGCATCGGTACAGGGCAAGCCAGTTTCGTCCTCAACTTGAGCGATCACGCCTTTAGCAGCTTCCTCATCTAGATGCCAAGTATTAAGTGCAATACCCACAACAGGTACTCGTGCAAAAGCACCAGCAGCACTGGCAACCATTTCATAAAGCTTGACTACATCAGGCAAGGGCGGAATAGGTACTCCCTCGATGACTTCAGTTTGCCCAAAACGATGTACAAGTATCAGCTGCGTTGGTTGGGAACCACGAATCAATGGTAGGGTTGCTGTGGAACCGGGATGTAGTAATGAACCTTGTCCTTCAATATGAAGAATATCGTGGTTTTGACCATATTCCATAACCATTTTTTCCACAGCGCCAGCCGCAAAGTCTACTCGTACCGCATCCAATGCGACACCATCCCCTTTTAACATCAAACCTGTTTGTCCCGTTGCGATAAACTTAGAACGCCAGCCCCGTGATTTTGAAGCCGAATTCAACTCCAGGCTAGTAGACATTTTGCCAACTGACATATCAGTTCCCACAGTTAGCACCCGCCGACAGGAAAGAGTATGTGCCATGCCAGTACCAATTCCCAAATTTGGTGGTTCTTGGCGCACATCCCAAATTAATTGTCCTGATTTCAGCAATGCTTTTAAATCTGGCATTGTTGACATTGGTACGTGCAAACCGTTGACTAGCGACATTCCTGCCGTCAGGGCATCCTTGATGTCACGCCAATAATCATCTGGTACAACACCTCCCTTCGTAGCAATACCAATTACCAAGACTTCTGGTTTGTAGTCTAACGCTGCTGCCATTGAGGCAACTATCGGCACATCACGCTTAATACCTGTTAATTCTGACAAAGATTGTCCTGCACACTCGCGATCAATTACAGCTACGATGGGAGATTCACTGTAACGTAGAAGTGACAACCCAGTTTTACCATGAGTTCCGCGAATACCTTCGTGTAATAAAATCGCTATTCGTCGATCAAGCAGCAAACGCACTGCGTTGTACCCCCAAGCCTGGTAAATTGTTTGGCAAAACTCTTCCCTCTTGCACGAATGCTCCTGTAAAGGGATCATCAATTAAATTCAAGTGACTATCTAAATCTAAATAGTCAGCTAGTGGTGCAAGCTGTGCTGCTGCTGTATTCAAAAGCGTGCTATCGGAATAGCAACCGAACATAACTTGCAATCCACAGGCACGAGCTGTATGTACCATCCGCATTGCCTCGGTTAACCCTCCTGATTTCATTAGCTTGATATTAATGCCATCAACCAAGTTTGCCAATTGAGGAATATCGCTGCTCGTAAAACAACTTTCGTCTACAAAAATGGGTAAAGGCGATCGCGTCTTTAATTGTGCTAAATTTTTTTCCTCGCCTCGTAGTAGCGGTTGCTCTACATACTTCACACCCAACTGTGCCAGCCAACTGCACATGTTGATTGCATCCTCCAAACTCCAACCCCCATTGGCATCAATATATATATCTTGCGTTGGTGCTTCTTCTCGCACTGCCATTAACATTTTTCGATCTGCCCCAATCCCATCTGGGCTACCCAATTTCACCTTTAATACACGGACATCCATAAATTTTAACCAATCTCGCGTCCTTGTCCTTGCCCCTTCTGGCGAATTAATCCCAATAGTCACCGAAGTTGGCACAATGGCGTCTCTATCCAGCCCCCATATTTGCCATAACGGTAACCCCACACGCTTTCCTAACCAGTCATACATCGCCATATCCAAAGCTGCTTTTACCGCAGATGGAATTTGGGTTTTTGTGAAAATGGCTTCTATCTGCTGTCGTTGTAACGGGCTGAATCCTTGTAATGCAGGTGTGATTTGCTGCAAAGAATCTTTGATCAGCTCCGTCGATTGCGGATAACTACCCACACTAAACGGAGAAGCTTCTCCCCAGCCTTCAATCTCATCATGGACGATCCTTACCCACACATTTTTTGTCTGTGCGATCGTGCCACGACTAATTGTCAAGGGAAATCGCTTGTTAACTGTAAAGATTTCCGCCTCAATTTGCATAAGTATACTTGAGATGGTCTAAAGCAAGTTTAAGTTTAATCTCAACGTTGAGTCGAGATTATTCCTTTGTTATACTTTTTCACACCCTTTAATTTTAATTATTGCTTTGTCACTGACTGGAGCATCCAATTTATCTATGAGAAACTTAGAAAAATGGCAACTGCTGCAATCCAAGTTAGTTATAGACCATCATTGGTGCAAAGTGAGGCAAGATGAAATCAAATTACCAAATGGAAGTATCATAGATGATTATTTCGTTTATATTAAGCCAGAAGTAGCCTTAGTTTTACCGATTACTAGCAGCAGGGAAATTGTTTTTGTTCGTCAATATCGCCATGCGATTGGAGAGTTTTTCATAGAGCTACCAGCCGGAAGTTTCGATCCAAATCAAGAAAGCGCAGAGACAGCAGCAAAAAGAGAATTGCAAGAAGAAACAGGATATATTGCCGATCAAATCACAAAAATTGCCACTTTATATGACAAGCCTAGTAAAGAAACTAATCAAATACATTTATTCTTAGCAGAAAATGTGGTAAAGGTAGGCGGTCAAGAACTAGATATTACAGAAGAGATAGAAATTATTTTGATTCCTATAGAATCAGTTTTAGATAAAGTTACCCAAGGAGAAATTTCTGTTGCAGGTACTGTTGCTGCTCTTTTTTTAGGATTAAATTTTCTGAGGTAGGGTGCGTTTAATTCATAAAATTAGAACTTATCAACAAGTATATTTATCTTTTTCATCGTAATACACCTTCTATACAAATGAAAGTTGAGTAAAATGAATGAGAGAAAAAATTAAGCAAGATTTCAGAAAATTATTGGAAATAATAGAACAGGAAAGACCAGGCTTTATTTCTATACTTGGAAAAGGCTTACCTGATGAAGAAATTCAAAAGTACATCAACATTCATCTTCTTCCAGAAGGTTTTATTGCTATCTATTCCTGTATCAGAGGAGGAGTCTATTTTGAATCTCTTAATGATTTTAATGATTCCATTGACTTTATTCCTACATATTATAATGACTTTATTCCTGGATATTATTTTATTGAAATTGACAAAATAGAAGAAGTAATAAAAACTTGGCAGGATATATACAGTAAATATTTAGAAGAATGCCCTTGGCAACCAGATATGATTCCTTTTTTAGAAGACAGTGCAGGCGATTATTATTGTGTTAGAACTTTACCAGATAATCAATCAGTTGTACTGCTTTTTAAAGGAGAGCCTGGTATAACTATAATCTGTCAAAGTATTAAAGATTTTCTTTTAATAGTTGCTGAGTGCTATAAACAAAATGCTTATTTTTTGGATGAAGATAGATATCTTAATTGTAATTATGATTTGGAAAAGAAAATTATATTAAAGTTCAACCCAAATTACTATTCTCAAAATGGGTTGGAACCAGAAGTATGATGTGAAAGTAGAATAAAGTAAGTGCTAAAAGCAATAAAAAAATCTATCTCCTCTCTTGTCACTTGGCAATTACCTATTCTGTAGTGGTAGATTGAGTTGTAGTTGCTTCCTTGTAGGGGTACAAAGCGAAACCTAATTAACTTGTTAGATATTGTTGTTATAAAAAACTTATACGTAGTGCGTTACACTGCGTTAACGCACCCTACGAATTCAACTAATTGCGTAAAATCAAATATTTAAATCACGTAAAGCCAGACGAATTTGCTCAACTCGTCTGCGGTTGACACCGAGATCCGACTCTCCCACGCGAGATGCCGATCGCACATGAATTACTGACTCATTGGCAGGGAAATAAAACTCTACATCATCAACAAATTTGAAGATGCGGCTTTTAGAAATAGCATGGATATAATTAGGAGTCTGTTCTAAAACTTCTGTACGAGGAACAACGCTGAGAACTTTGAGTAAGGTTTGGAGTGCTGTGTCCCGGTTTACATGATAAGCAATCGGATCAATGGCATGTTTAGGGTCAGACTCTTGACTCATAACACAGTTATTTGAAGCTGGGCAAGAACTAAGATGACCATTATTAACTCCCAAGCCAGAAGCCCAACTAGCAGCAGGAAGTATTGTTAGGGTTAGAAATATTGTCAGAGCGATACTCCACAGAAGTCGTTGGGCGATCGCTGTTGGCAGACGAGACATTCTGAATTTACTCCTCAAGGTTTGAATAACACTTCCCTTATTTTCTGTCATTTTGGTTGCCTGTCATGAATTGTCTATTAGCCCGACACAAACTCTACTATTAATCAATTCTTAGACTTTATTTAAACCCAATTTGGTAATCAATTATTTTAGCAACTGTTTAGTTGGCTTTTTATTTTCCTTCTATTCTAAAAATTTCAAAAAGGATATTTATGGAGCGTTTTCATTTCGAGCGCTTGTTATCCACCAAAGCAAAACGGCGGCACTTTCTAATTGGTGCTGGGACAGTAACAGCAACTGCGATCGCCAGTTGGACTCATAAAGTGGTTGCACAACCAAGATTTTCTACTAATCCTTTTAGCCTTGGTGTTGCTTCTGGTGATCCTCTACCAGATAGTGTAGTGCTATGGACGCGGTTGGCTCCAGATCCTTTAAATAGCGGTGGTATGCCACAGGTGAATGTGCCTGTGCAGTGGCAAGTTGCTTCCGATGAAAACATGAGAAAAGTTGTGCGGCGGGGCGTGGCAATGGCAACTCCCGAATTTGCACACTCTATTCATGTAGACGTACGTGGTTTACAGCCTGAGTCTTGGTATTGGTATCAGTTCAAGGTAGGTAATGAAGTTAGCCAAATTGGCCGCACCCGTACTGCTCCTGCTATTGGCGCTCCAGTTGATCAGCTTAACTTTGCGTTCGTTACCTGTCAGAAGTGGGAGGATGGTTACTATAGTGCTTACCGCCGCCTAGCCGAAGAAAATTTAGATTTGGTCTTCCACCTGGGCGACTACATTTACGAATATGGCATTCCTGCCACAGGTGGTGCGCGTAATGTGTCTTTACCAGAGCAGTTCTCTCAAGAGACGCAGACGCTTGAACAGTATCGCCTTCGCTACGCCTTATATAAAACCGACCCAGACTTGCAAAAAGCTCACGCCTTATTCCCTTTTGTGGTGACTTGGGACGACCATGAAGTGGACAACGACTACACTAACGAGATATCTGAAAAAAATGATCCCGTTGAGTTGTTTCTCAAAAGACGTGCAGCAGCTTATAAGGCTTACTACGAACATATGCCCTTGCGGGATTTTTCCTTACCACAAGGATCGAATTTGCAACTCTTTCGGCGGCTGACCTTTGGCAATTTGGCTGAGTTCAGCGTACTTGACACACGCCAGTACCGCAGCGATCACCCCTGTGGAGATGGTGAGACACCCCGTTGCTCGGCTGCTTTAGATCCATCAAAGACTATGCTTGGCAAACAGCAGGAGCGCTGGCTACTCGACGGTCTTGATCGCTCCCAAACACGTTGGAATGTGCTTGCTCAACAGGTATTGATGGCAGAGCTAGATCACAAAATCGGTTCAGGGGAGGTGTTTTGGAACGACTCCTGGGACGGATATCCTCTTGCACGCGATCGCGTCTTAAGTCACATTGTAAGTAAGCAAATAAGCAATCCAGTTGTGATTACTGGAGATTGGCACTCTACGTTTGTCAATGACTTAAAGCTGAACTTCAAAGACTCCAACTCTCCTACTGTCGCCACAGAATTCGTCACTCCCTCACTGACAAGCAATGGTGATGCAAATGTTTACGGCCCTTATTATGGCCCGATGATTCCAGAGAATCCACACATTAAATTCTTCGATGGCGATCGCCGTGGCTACTTCCGGGTTAACCTTAACCACCAACGCTGGCAGACTGATTTACGTATCGTCACAACAGTAAGTCGTCCAGATGCCCCTGTCTATACTTTGGCTTCGTTTGTTGTTGAGGATGGTCGTCCAGGTGTACAAAGTTCATAATGGCGATCATACTTTCTACACAGATGTGCCTCTCAAGTCTATATAGCCGCTATCATACGCCTCTTCAAAAGTACTTAACTAAGATGTACTTACCTTCTAATCTCACTCAGCAGAAACTATTAATTTATAGTACACTTGTACTGTAAACGGTGAAATCGCCAAAGTCAAAACACTCATGTATTAGGATGCTTCTTATTTTTAGCTAGAAGCATCTTTCTATTTGAGAAACTATTTAGGGAGAATTTTTCTGATATCATGTCCGGTTAATTAAACTGAATAAAAATTTTTGCTCGTAGTCAGGACTTTAGCCCTCAACCCAGGACTGAAGTCCTTACTACAAACTGTTTATTATGGGCGATTTGGCGGACATCAATATGACTACTTCAGTTGTACTTCTAATTTTTTGAATTTTGTGTGCTCCTTATAGTTAACTCTAAATCTCGCCGAAACCATAGAAGGTGCATAATTCTATTTTCTATATCTAATCTATAATACAAGTGTACTAATAATTGTAATGTGGAGCTATGACTTACGCCTACAGCATGGATGACGTGGTGCAAGTAGCCAAACAGACAGCTTGTGATATAGAGGCATGGTTGTGGGCAAAACCAGAAACTATCTGTGTCACCAATGTAGAGAATAAGTTAGACTACCAACGCAGAGATATTGATCTCATCTGGACAACGCAGGCAGGGGAAATTTTAGTGGAGCTGAAGGGTGATACTCATTCATGAAAAGGCTGATATGGATGTACCCCACCGCCTACGGCACCTCCCCTTACTAAGGGGAGGTTGGGAGGGGTTGAATATGAATCACTCAAAAAGTGAAATGGTATGACAGGTGGAACCAAACTAAAAATTTCTTTTTTGAAACACATAGTAACCTAGAGAAAGGCACCCTTGGCTGCTTCATGTACACGGAAGCGCACTTTGTCTTTTACTATTTCGTTAACACCCGTCAGTTGTATAGACTACCCATGCCCAAAACGCGGGAGTGGTTTTTGATTACGATGCGGCGCTTCCGGGAACGCTCTACTACAACACCAGTGGGAAACAACCACTACACGACTGTGGGACAACTGGTGCCGATTACTACGGTGATGTTAGAAGTACCAGGCGTCAAGTTAGAGTACCTGTGAAAAACTACAAGCTGAAATTGTCCACGTTCTTTGGCTAGTACTACCTATTTAACCAATTCTCAATCGCAAATACTCAACTTTAATGCAAGCATCCATAATCACATTAAGCCCTGCATCTAAAGCTTTTTGTGCTGCTTGTTGGTTGTAAATACCCAGTTGCGCCCATACAGTTTTAGCTTTGATGGCAATTACCTCATCAACAACTTCATCTAAGTACTCAAAACGACGAAATACATTGACAATATCTACCGTTTCTGGAATCTCTTTCAGGGAAGAATAACTGAGTTGACTGTCGATTTTATTGACAGTTGGGTTAACCGGGTAAACGGTATAGCCCACACTCCGTAAAAATTGGGCGATTTGATAACTGGTGCGCTCTGGTTTATTAGAATGACCAACAACTGCTATGACTTTAGACTGAGCTAACACCTCACGCATAGCGTCATCATTTCCTTTGAGGAGAGGCATTTTCAATCTCTCTATCAATTCGGTGCTACTACAAATGGTAAGCTACAAATTGCTATTGGGTTCTATCCATTTTTAAACTTGTAGCGTTAGAGAATTTTTGCGATCGCTTACTTCTATACAAATCCCCGACTTTTCACATCGTCAGGGATTTGTTTTTCAAAGCTTTAATCTAAAATCTATCTCGCCCATTGCTGCAAAATATAAGTATAAAAAGCCTCTTTATCTACCTGATCCATAGCGTAAATCTTACGACCTCCAGAAACTATTTTTGTACGTCCCTGGCTGGAACCAGTAGTAATAATTTCTGTTTCCCACTCCCGTAATTGATATAATTCTGGACGAGCGAGATAAGCTGTTGCCAGTACATCCCAGAAATAATAATCTTGAGGAATAACTAGTGCATAACACTGTCCAGCCAAATCAGAAATTGGATCGTGGCGTTGTCTTCCCATTTTTCTTACTATTTCAGATGTCACAGGAACATTGTTAGTTAAATCTAAAGAACACATAACTATCTCTATCTGACTTTGCCACACCCGCGCTACAGATATGGCATCCCAATAAGCATTCCATTCTGCCGAACCATCTTGCCCTGGTTCCCAATTTTTCTCAACATTTCCGGGAACATTCAATGCACCTCCCATCCAGATAATTTTTTGAATTTTTGCTTCGATATCTGGTGCTTTATCTAGTGCATATGCAATGTTTGTTAATGGCCCAGTTACCAGCAAAGTTACTGGTTCTGGGGCTTCTCGCAGCACTTTAACCATAAAATCTTGACCAGGTTCTGAAACCAAAAGCGTGCGAATAGTTTCGCTTTGATTGAGAATGGGGAAATGATCCACCACAAAAGAATCACGGCGATAAAGACGGGGGAACGGGTTTATGCCACGCACTGTACTTTCGGCAACAGGGATATGTGAAACTCCCATCAAGTCGAGAATTTTGCGTGTAGCGCTAACAGCAGGTTGTGCATAACAATCAGCAGGAGTGACGACGACACCGAGAATTTCGATATGATCCATCGTCACCAGCAGCATAGTTGCAAGATAATCATCTACACCACCGTCGTGATCCATTAATACGAGTTGTTTAGACATAAGAGGAGATTTAATAAATGGACGAATTTATGCAGGCTGCTATAGACGAAGCAAAACAAGGTAGACAAGAAGGTGGAATTCCCATTGGTTCCGTGCTTGTTAAGGATGGCAAAATTATCGGCAGAGGACACAACAAGCGTGTACAAGACGCCGATCCAGTCACTCACGCCGAGATTGATTGCCTTCGCAATGCTGGTAGAATCGGCAGCTACAGAGGTACAACACTCTATTCAACCTTAATGCCATGCTATTTGTGCGCAGGGGCAGTAGTACAATTCGGTATTAAAAAAGTTATTGCTGGAGAATCAGCAACTTTCTCTGGCGCAAAAGAATTTATGGAGTCTCACGGCGTAGAAGTAATAGATTTAAACTCAGATGAATGTAAACAAATGATGACACAATTTATCGAGGAAAAACCTGATTTGTGGAACGAGGATATTGGGAAATAAAGTCTGAATTAATAATAAAATATTTCATCCTTTATCTTTCATACTTTAGCCTTCTCATCACTCCCCTTTCTTTCAGAAACGCATCGAACGTTAATCTATCTGGTAGTGAAGGTTGAGCGCCTGGTTTAGTTGCTGCTAAAGCACCAGCTGCCGCACCCCATCTGGCTGCTTGTTCTAAAGAAAGTCCTTCTGAGAGTGCAGCTGCTAAACCACCGTTGAATGCATCTCCCGCAGCAACTGTGTCAACTGCATCTACTGCAAATGCAGGCACAAAGAAAGTTTCGCTGGAGGTGGCACAAACAACTCCTTGTGCGCCTAATTTAACAATCGCATTTTTTACTCCCTTTTGCCGCAATTGCCCAGCTGCTTTTTTTGCCGATTCTTCTCCACTGACAGAAAAACCAACTAATTGGCTTACTTCTCGTTCGTTGGGAGTAATAATGTCAACCAATTGATAAAGTTCATCTGGTAGATGAGATTGTGCTGGTGCGGGATCGAGAATTACTCTGACTCCCGCTTCTGTTGCGGCTGCACTAGCAGCAATAACCGCAGACATAGGAATTTCCAATTGTAAAAGCAGGGCTGAAGCTTGTGGTAGTAAACGTGACAAGCGTTCTACATCGTCTTGATTTACGCGTCCGTTAGCACCGGGTACAACAATAATTTGATTTTCACCAGCATCATCAACAGCGATCGCGGCGACACCAGAACTAATTGTTTCATCCACAAACACATTTTCAGTTTGTACGCCAGATGCCTGCAAACTTTTAAGTAATTCTTCACCAAAACTATCTGCTCCAACACGTCCCACCATTTGGGTAGGAATTCCCAGTCGTGCTAATGCTACCGCTTGATTTGCACCTTTACCGCCTGGTGCTTGAAAAAAATTACGTCCTAGCAACGTTTCTCCAGGAAGTGGTAACCGAGATACTGTTGTCACCAAATCTATGTTAATGCTGCCAAAGACGATCACACTCATAACTGGGAATTTTTTAGAAATGACTATACATCAAATCGCCTAGAACTGAAGTTTCTCTCTTATAGTTCAAGTCAGTTAAAACTGACTGAAAATCTTACTTAGTCTGCTTTATCAGACTTTAGCTTTAAGCCAAGAAATTTATTTCTTGGCGGACAAGAGCACAGATACAAGATCTGACTATACGAAAATCATTACATTAGTAGGAGCGATCGTAAATAGAACTTATGTACGAGTCATGGAAGAATAAAACCGCCCCAGGCACTTGTCCCTTGTCTCCTTGTCTCCCCCCCCTTGTCCTCTTCTTCGTTCCTAGTTCCTAGTGTACCCAGTTGAAAAACAAGAAAAACTGAGGGAAAGAATAGATTCCCTCAGCGAGCAGGTAGAGGATTTTTTATTTCTAAGTTAAGTAAACACAATTCAACTCAAACTGCTAGTCTTTTCCCTTCTGCCACCTGCCTTCTACTTACTTTTCTGGATTCAATACTTTCTTGTACAAAACCTTTCCAGTGATATCGTGAATATAAACTGTCAATTCGCCTTGAGCATTCACTTCTACTGAGCCGAAGGAATGAATATTTGGCGGTGGTGAATTTTGGGGAAGTTTTGGTGTTTGGGTGCCTGGAGCCTGAATAAATTCATACTTGGGGCCAAAGCTAGGATCGAGATCGTTA
Source organism: Chlorogloeopsis sp. ULAP01 (assembly GCF_030381805.1). Taxonomy (NCBI): domain Bacteria; kingdom Bacillati; phylum Cyanobacteriota; class Cyanophyceae; order Nostocales; family Chlorogloeopsidaceae; genus Chlorogloeopsis; species Chlorogloeopsis sp. ULAP01. Next base: position 215,558 of record NZ_JAUDRH010000006.1, on the reverse strand, counting down.
GGGCCGAAAGCTCCCGCATGGATAGGCCCAATTACAAATTCCCAAAAAGGATTGAAGTCCTTAAAGAATGCCCTTTCTGGCTCATAAGAAATTGCCGCCGGATAGTGTACGTCTGCTGTAATGATGACGACATTCTTGATACCCTGATATTTGATAAATTGCAGCAATTGGCTAAGTTGGACTTCACGACCTAAGACTTCTGGTGAACCCTGACTCCAAGCATCGCGATCGCTTTCTCCTCCTGTGACTATAGACAGGGGATCATGCGATGAAATTACCTTCCAGGTGGCTTGGGAATTTTTCAGACTTCGTTTCAGCCACTCGAACTGCTCGTGACCTAGCATTTCTAGACCATTGGGATTACTATTATCAGGATTTGGCCCTCTATAGGATCGCTCATCTAGTAGAAACAAATCTATATGCTTACCGTATTGATATCGGCGATAAATCTTATCTCCCCGAATTGGATTATATTCAAATAATGCTTGCTTGGCTGTTGCTGCTAAAACATCAGCAGACAATCCATTGTAAGGTGCTTCTGTTAAAATCTCGCCTGGATACCAGTTATTGACCACTTCATGATCGTCCCACTGAGAATAAATAGGAGTATCTGCTAGAAAACGTCGGAACTTGTCGTCTCCCAGGTTATATTTCCAGTTCTCCCGAAATTCTTCTATGGTAACTGCCTTAAAATCTTTTGTTGGGTTGTTTATCCACTTTCCACCGCCTACTTCTGCCGGGATTTCTTTTTCAGGTGGAATCTCATTATCAGCATAGATAATGTCTCCAGCAAAGATAGCAAAGTCAGGCTTGAACTTTCGCATCACATCGAAGATGACGTATCCTCCCCGAATCACATCACCATCATAGGCAGTAATCTCTAAATTAGGATTGCGACCCCAGCCTTGTCCAGCTAAATCTGCTCCCCAAACAAAACGAACAGGACGTGCTTGTTCTGGAGCAGGTGCAGTGCGAAAACTACCAGTTCCACCTGGGCGAATTCTAAACAGATTGTATTCCCAAAACACCTGATAATAGTAGGTTTGATGTGGACGTAGTCCTGTAATATTGACTTTGCCAGTGTAGTCTGTGGCTGTACTTATCACAGAACCTCTGATTATCTGCACTGCTCCTTGGAAATTAGGCGATTTAGAAATTTTAACTACAAAACGAGCATCTTTCTGGTCATCGTTCCGCGCCCAGATGACAGCACTGGTGTCAGTCACATCTCCCGACTGAACTGGATCACTTTGCCCGGAAGAGAATCTTGCAAAAGCTGGTTCAAGCCATTTAGATCCCAGAATTAAGCTGGCACTAATCGTACTCAGAGCCAAAAATAAACGCCTACTTAACCGAGTTTTCATATTCTTCCTCCAGGTAATAAGGATTCTAGATGACGAGAACTCTAATTCTTGGCAATGAATTCATGCGATTAAATGAAAGCGTCTAAATTGTCTTTGAACTTCCATTAGTATTCTCGCCAGCTTTCCAAATCAAAATTTATTTATCTCTAGGAGCGATGACGTTCCCAAGGGCCCCAGATGGCACACGTGATACCGGGATTATAAATATTCACAAAGAACGTTCTACCGTCTGGTGAGAAGCAGCCACCAGCAAATTCAGCATCAGAAATAACATTCTTTGCAAACTGATAAAGTTCACCCTGTTTGTTAACTCCTACAACATATTGAACACCGCCACCGTCTTCACACAAAAAGATGTCTCCAAAGGGAGTAACTGTAACATTGTCTGGTTCATCTAGCAGTTCTCCACTAGAATCTGCCTCAACATACAATGTCAGTTTTTCTTTGCGAGGATCGTAAATCCAAACCTGACCATTACCCCTACCATTAGTAGCATCAACAGCCGGAGCACCAGCTTGGGTAGCGACAAAGTAAATTACACCATTACCATACCAAGCTCCCTCACCCCGGAAAAAAATTGCTGCTCCTTTTGATTGTGCTTCGTAGCGGACTCCAAGACGATTCTGTATGCTCTCTTGTTCTGGATCTGGGTTATCAATCTTGACCCACTCTACATCAAAGGTCTGACCAACTTTTATTTTTTCGATCTGACCACCAAAGTTTGGGTTGTTGGTTGTATTTAAGGCGAAGTTTTCTGTACCCTTAACCTTTAAAGCATAGAGAGTACCACCTTCAGCTAATTCACCCTTGACATTAGGCACAAACCGATAAAAGCAGCTATCGGTACGGTCTTCCGTCTCATAGACATAGCCCGTTTTGGGGTCTACCGCAATCGCTTCATGACTAAAACGTCCCATATCTTTGAGGGGGACAGGAGTCACTAAACCACTGTTAGGATTTGCAATCACCTCAAAGTTATAGCCATGTTTAGTGTCATCTTTGAGAACGTTGGTACTAACAGAAAAAGTTTCTTCACAGCTAATCCAGCTACCCCAAGGTGTTGGCCCGCCTGCGCAGTTACGAATTGTGCCGGCAAGAGAAGCAAAGTCCTTAATGACTTCGCGGTTAGGCCCAATTACCAATGTGGTTGTTCCACCTTGAGCACCTGCTGAGTATCTTGGTGAGCCAGAAACTGGATATGGAGAAGAGGTTCCTGCTTCATGGTTCCGAACCAAGATTGTCGTGTTTCGAGACCCCGGAAATGCAGCCATCCCATCGTGCCTTTCCGGAACAAGGGAGCCATCGCTCATGGTTTGACCAGTAATAGAGAAAGCACGGTAGTTAAAGCCAGGAGGAAGCTCCAGCAAGGGTTTTTGGCTTAAATCACCCACGTAGGTATTCGTGAGTTCAGGTGCATTCAAAGGTAGTTTTGGTTCTAGTCGCCCAAAGCCAGTACTCCTTACAGCTTGACCGCGAGCAACTCTTGTGTAAAAGGCTTCAAGAGGAGAAACCATCGTGACACTAGCAGCGGAGACACCAGCTATGGTTAAAAACTTACGTCGCGAAAAAGACACGTGCTTTTATCCTATTCACTCTGTTCCCCCAGAACCTATCAATACACGGTTAACTTCAGGTGAAGAGGCAGTTAAATAAAAACTATTTTTTGAGATATTTATTTGTTTTTTCTGAGAATGACCTTTTTATAAAAAGATATCTATTTATATTTCTTAAAAACTAAATAATAAGCGTAATACATTCCATTTATTTCATATAACTTGTTATCCAGTTGTTTAGTAGCCTGTTTGTTTTGAGTTCTTTATTGATAAATGTGTCAAACCCTTAACCTGATAAAATACAGCAGAATTGAGAAATCAGAAGTTAGATTACAGGAATAAATCAGGTATAAATCTTATACTTTGAGATGAAGATTTATACGTTAATTGCCTAAAAATCACTGTAAAACCAGGATTTTATCTAATATCTCACTTTTATCATTGAGATTAAAATTATTTCGTAAATTACTTACTATCTAACGGAATTTGGTGTAGTGGTTCAGAATTCTGTTAAACTGTCATGAGCGATTCTTGATTTATTCATGAACAAGAATATGGCACTATTTTGGATTGCTTGATTACAGTCCATATCCTTTTAACTTGACTTTGAAGACATACTTGCTAGAAAATTTTCTTTGGACACATGGAGTCAATAAAAACAATATATTGTCATCAAGAATAAAGTTTCTGACCAGATGCAATTGAAATCTCAAAAATTATTCTTGTATTTACACTCGATTGATGTAGTAAAGTAGCGTTACAACAAGCAATAGCTAGTGTGAAAATATATACATTTGTATAAATTGGTAATTTTATCAAAAACTCATTTAATAAAAAGCAATATTTCTAAGAGACTGACCTAGATATGATATGTAATATGTTTTACTATTAATCTATAAAATTAATTGTTAACGTGTGTTAAATTTATGATACATTAGCCAACTAAACTAAGTGGGAATAAACTATAAGGAATTTTACCAATGTCTCGGCGTTCTTCCTGTCAAATGAGCTTGTTATGGTCTATAACTAACAAGGTAGCGAAAGTATCTTATAGCTTGATGAACATACTAGAGTATTTGTGGCGTAGCCTGTTAACAACGGCACCATTTTTAATCGCTTGTGCAGTATTTTTAGGTACCATCTGTTTGAAAAGCCCCATACTGCTGTTTTGTTTGCTGTTTGGCAGCTTGATAGCAGTGGTGATGCAGCAAATTGGGCAGCAAGTGAATTTACCGAAGCGCCATCTTATCTTGTTACAAGTATTTGCAGCAGCTGTTATTCTGTGTGCATTTTGGTTAGATTATTTTGCAGACCCAGCACAAGCACAATTTTTTAGGAAAGCTGAAGATTTTTTTAAAAATAATTTAACACAAGCATCGACAGCAGATAGCAATACTCAAGCAGCAGTTAGTTTAATATTTAATGTTTTACGCGCTCTTTACTTACTTTATATAGCTGTTTCTCTAATTGGTGTAATTAACGCAGTTCGTAAAGATGAAGATTGGCAAAGTGTAGCTCGGACTCCCTTATTGGTAGTAGTCGCTGTCACGATTGCTGATGTACTCACAGGCTTTGTTATTGGTGATAGTAGTACTAATTAAACATCTTAATTGAAAGATGAAAAATCGAGATTTGTGTTATGTCTCAAGAGCCAGAAAAAGAATTTAGGCCTGTAAATCAAATTCTAGGAACTCAACCTTCATTAGGGCCAATACCAGCCGACCAAGTTCTACCTTGGACGATAATTGCTTTAACATCCTACTTTATCATCAATGGGGTTTTTGGCGGTTTTTTCACGGATGAGTTTAAAAAATGGCTTTGGACATTATTAATTGCTGCTTGGGGGATGGCAACTTGGTGGATATTAACAGGTGGTAGGAGTTGGCGCTTTTTAAGTAAATTTATTGGAGTACCCACTTGGACTAGAGGCTTTGCTCGTTATCAAAGCTTGCTGGAAGTTAACCATGAAACAAAAAATCGGAAAAAAAAGCGTCGGTATCGCAGGAAGTGAAACTAGATTAACACCGTTTGAAGATGCTTTACACTTAGCAACAATGCTACGTGTCTCGCTCAACGGGCGTGATATTGGCGCTTACATTTTAACAAAAGGAACCCAAAAAGATAGGTTCTGCTTTGTCTTTGGTTTTGACTGTCGAGGTATCCATACTACTTTAAGACCAGAACAAATCAACACTATTTTTAATAATATTGAAGCTGGATTAAAAGATATCCCAAACGGCGAAAGAATGACGTTACATTTGGGGTCTTTTAGTTCGGATAGACAGCGACAAAAAGAACTAGCTGCTTTAGTAAAAAGCACAGGTTCTCCCGATATTAAATATCTATTAATGTCAGAACGAGCAAGAGCACAAGAGTTAACTCGTTCTGGTATTCGCAAGCCAAAATTTCTGCGGATTTATGTAACTTACACCATTGAACCAGACACCACAAACACAGATGATTGGATCGAGAAAATGTTGTCTAAAGGTGAGTTGTGGTGGTCAAAATTTAAAGGTGATTTTGCAGAAATTGAAAACCAGCGAATCGAAACAATTGTTGCCAACGCATATAAAAATGGCTTTTGTCGTTGGGAGCAACTTTTATCTAACAAAATGGGATTAGATATTAAGCCTCTGGGTGCGGAAGAACTATGGGGGGAAGTCTGGAGGAGATTTAATGATACGCAGCCAATAGAAATCCCACAATTAATGACTTTAGATGAGAATGGGCTGCATGAACAAGTTTATTCAGATTTAGCGAGTACCAAATTACTCGTAGAAAATATCCACAGTACGACTTTATTAGTGGAGTCTGGTGTACCTCGTGCCGATCGCCGTTGGATCAACGTTAATGACAACTATGTTGGAGCGCTGACATTTTTGGAGAAGCCCGGTGGTTGGCTAAATAAATCTAGTCAGTTGCGTTACTTATGGGAACTGCTAGCAAGAGAAAGCGTAGTAGATACAGAAATTTTTTGTCAGCTGAGTGCGGCGAATCCGGCGATAGTGAAAACTACTCTGCAACGAGTACTGAAGCAGTCGAATGTTACAGCTTTGTTGGCGCAAGAAAAAAGTAGAACGATAGATGTCGGTGCTCAATTGAAGCTGAAAAAATCAGTAGCGGCACAAGAGCAAATATATGAAGGAGCAGTACCTATTTATGCGGGTATTGTGATTCTGGTACATCGTCCTAGTGTAGAGAAATTAGATGAAGCGACAAGATACATAGAAAACTGTTTTCAACGCCCAGCAAGTGTAATTAGGGAAACAGAATATGCTTGGAAAATTTGGTTGCAAACTCTGCCGATTGTTTGGGAAGGTTTGTTAGCAAAGCCTTTCAACCGCCGCCAATTGTATTTGACAAGTGAAGTGCCGGGATTGATGCCTTTGGTACTAACTAGAGAAGGCGATCGCCAAGGGTTTGAGTTAATTGCTGAAGAAGGTGGAACACCCATACACCTAGATTTATTTAACCAGCACAAAAATTTAGCACTGTTTGCCACAACTCGTGCAGGTAAATCAGTATTGGTATCGGGGATTTTAACTCAAGCTTTAGCACATAAAATTCCTGTTGTGGCGTTGGACTTTCCTAAACCTGATGGCACATCTACCTTCACCGACTATACAGAGTTTATGGAAGGTAATGGAGCCTATTTTGATATTTCTAAACAATCGAATAACTTGTTTGAGCAGCCAGATTTGCGCTTTTTAAGCCCAGAACAACAGCGCGATCGGATGCTCGATTATGTCTCTTTCCTCGAATCTGCCTTAATGACAATGGTTTTAGGCTCATCGAGCGAAAATCAACTGCTCTCCCAAACCGTGCGATCGCTTCTCAACTTAGCTTTAGGAGCTTTCTTTAGCGATGAAAGCATCAAAGAGCGATATCGAGAAGCCATGACAGGAGGATTTGGTAGTCTCGCTTGGCAAAGAACTCCTACTTTACAAGATTTCCTTTATTTCTGCTCATCAGAACATTTGCAGTTGGAATCTATCGGAGGTAGAGTTGAGGATGCCTTAAATCAAATTCAGCTACGCTTGCGATTTTGGCTTTCTAGCCGAGTAGGTAAAGCTATTTCTGCTCCCTCAAGCTTTCCTACCGATGCCCAGCTTTTAGTATTTGCTCTGCGCAACCTTTCAGATAACGAAGACGCTGCGGTATTATCCTTAAGTGCCTATTCAGCAGCACTGCGACGTGCATTAAGTAGCCCAGCTTCCATATTCTTTATTGATGAAGCACCAATTTTATTTGAATTTGACCAAATTTCTGACTTAGTTGGCAGAATTTGTGCTAACGGTGCCAAAGCTGGAATTAGAGTCATATTATCAGCACAAGACCCTGATACAATCGCCAGATCCAAAGCAGCATCTAAGATTTTACAGAACTTAACTACACGCTTAATCGGCCGTATTCAACCAGTTGCAGTCGATAGTTTTGAAGAAATTTTAAAATATCCCCGCGAAATTATTGCTCGCAACGCTTCAGAAAGTTTTTTCCCCCGCAAAGAAGGTATTTATAGCCAATGGTTATTAGATGACAACGGTATCTACACATTCTGTCGCTATTATCCAGGTTACGAACAACTAGCAGTAGTTGCTAATAATCCCCAAGAACAAACTGCACGTCAAAAAGCCATGTTGCAATACAGCGATAAATATGAGGCAATTTCTAAGTTTGCACGTCAGTTAATTGCTTCGCTACGTGGTTAATAAAGAAAATTGTTTACCTTTGAAGGTACAACTATTATGCGCAAAACAACTTTTCTAACTATTTCCCTAACATTTTTGGTTGTCTTACCAGCAACGGCACAACTAGGAGCAGTTTGGACTGATTTTCAATCTTATGCGGGAGATTTACAAACTTATTTGACAAATAATATTACAGACACATTAAAACCGATAGAACCAGAAGCTCAAAGTGCCATCAATAATGCCACAGGAGCATTAAATGTACCTAATCCGATCGCGGCAGGAAAAAGTGTTCGCGATGGCATGGTTTGGTATTATATTTCAGACAAGTTTGATAATAACGCGACTGTCAGAGCAAATTTAGCTAGTAATGAAGTGAATCGCTTAATTACTCGTGGTGCAGTTGCTAGTGTTATGGGTGAAGAAGGACAAATCAGGTTAAAAACCAAATTAGAAGAAACAGAAAGAACTCTCAAAGAGATTGACGATTTTTCTGAGGAAACTGACAAAATAAGTGAAGACTTTCTCCAACAAGCAAGAAGTATTGCTACTTCTATTGCTAATACTAATCCTCTAGGTCAAATATCAGCACTTCTTGGTCTCAACCAATCTACACTACAACAACAAAGTATCAGAATTCAACGTGATCAATTAAAAATCACAGGTGAAAATCTAGGGCAAACAATGCAGATGAACCAATTTATGCAATACTCTAACTTAAACTTAGCTAACATTTCTCAACAAATGGAAGAAGCAAACCGCGCTCGTAGAGTAGATACATCCACAGAGGCAGCACGGCTGTTGCGAAATGCTTCTCAAGTCGATTTATTTGGGCGATCGCAAGAAAATGAAGCTCAATAAAATGCATGATTAACCATCAATTATAAAATTTTTTGTCACCAGATACAATCAAGCCAGTGGATGAAAAATGCAGCTTGATAATTTAATTATTTTCGCTCAAGTTGGGATAACCGATATTCTCGATAATGGTGTTACTACTGCTCAAAGTATAACCGAGAGTTGGGATCAGCAATGGATAGATTTATTACAAAACAATAATAGTGAAAATTTGTATGCAGCGCTGACAAATTTAGGTATATTTTTTGCTGTAGGAACTCTGCTGTTTTTTATGGTGCAATGGCTAAGAGATGTAATCCACGAAGATTATTCTCGCCCCATCTCGGCTTTGATTTGGCCTTTTATAGTAGTCCTTCTATTAACTAATACAGGAAATGGCAGTGTATTGGCAAATCTAACACTGGGAGTGCGAAATTTCCTCAATACAGTTAATCAACAAGTAGTGACTACAGCAGATGCCAATCAAAATTATCAGCAAGCATTGAATATGGGTGTAGCCGAAGAAGTAGCTGGTTCTGCACTGCGCCCTTGCCAATCACTAACAGGTGAACAGCAAAATCAATGCCTTGTCAAAGCTAGGGAAAAAACTGAAATTCTTTGGCAGGAGTATAGAAATTTATACGGAGACAAAACTTGGATTAACAGATTAGAAAATAAGGTAAATCAGATTGCTTACGGTACTGGGAGTATATCAGAAAATACATTTAACTCCTTACTGGGTTCTACCGTTCAAACCAGTATCAAAAACTTTTTAGTTTCCTTACAATATGCATTTCAAAATTTAATTGAAGCTACGATGTTGCTAATAGCAGCTTTAGGACCTTTGGCTGTAGGTGGTTCTTTGTTACCGATCGCAGGAAAACCAATTTTTGCTTGGCTGACAGGGTTTTTGTCGCTGGCGATCGCCAAAATTTCCTTCAACATCATTGCCTCCTTAACAGCTACAGTGATTGTAAACGGGCCTGGAGAAAATGCGAGTGCCGATCCCGACTTAATGTGGTTCATGATTTTTATGGGAATTTTGGCACCAATTGTATCTTTGCTTTTAGCTGGTGCGGGGGGATTTGCAGTATTTAATGCAGTCAGTAACACGACTTCCTGGACAAGGGAGAGGATATAACTAGTAGCAGGAGAGATTGGTAAATGGTGCGTTTATTACAAAAACAACAACGAACAGTCAGTCTTTTGACAACCTTTGCGATCGCTACCTTCAGTTTGCACGCATTGGCTTTGTTTTTTTTGATCTGGCAAGGTTTAACCATTCGCCAACTCAGTTTGAGAAAATCCCCTTCCTTCGTACAATTAGTAGATGGTCAACCAGTAGCTGCGGTAGATGATACCGAAAGAGATCCAGAAGCTATTCGCCAATTTGTCAGTAAGACAATTACATCTATGTTTAACTGGTCGGGAACGCTGCCAGCACAAAATATAGAAGACGTAACAAAACCCAAACCAGATTTAGGAATACTAATTAAAACACCACAAGGCAACAGTCAAAGAGTTACCACCAGTAGTTGGATAGCCAGCTTTGCTCTCTCAGAAGATTTTCGCAAAGGTTTCCTAAGCGAAATCGCAGCGATGACACCACCAGAAGTCTTCGCCAGAAATTCTCAGCAAGCCATGTCCGCACAGATAAATATTAAACGGGTTTATCCTCCCCAAAAAATAGCGGATGGAAAATGGCGAGTTGGGATAGTCGCTGATCTAATTCAACAAAAAAGAGCAGATAATAGAAAAATCATCACTCCGTTTAATAAAGATTTACTTGTTCGTGCGGTAGATTATTTTACTTATCCCATAGACAGCAATAGCAGCGTTCTCCAAAAAGCAATTTATGGCGTTCGTAATGAGAGGCTAGAGATTTATGAAATGCGAAATTTATGTTTACTGGATGACTATAGCAAGCTTAATTCCGAACAATCACAAGGGTGTATAAGTAGCCAAAATACAGAAAACTTTACAAGGTAAAATCTCGGTTACTTAAATCTATATAAATTTATCGAGTTAATTATTAATGCAGTTACTCAAACGAGAAAATAACCAGAAAAGTATTTTGCCACTGTTTGCTGTCGGAACTTTTAGTTTACATATTTTGACTTTACTGTTACTGATGTTCCACGGCTCGCTATTGCAGCAGCTAAGTCGGCGTTTAACACCTCAAAGCTTAGTACAACTTGCCGACGGACGAGCAATTACAGTAGATCCAAATCAGAATTTAGAGCGTTATTCTGAAACAATTCGGCGCTTTGTCGGTCAAAGCATGACCTTAATGTTAACCTGGTCAAAGCAACAACCACCAGAAACTGTATGGGAAATTAGTTCTGAATTATTAGCTGCTGATGCCAAACAAAAAATTCAGTCAGAAATTGTCAATTTAAATTCAGGTAACCAATTTGAAAATAGAGGTGCTGAGAGCGTATTGATTGTGCAACGCATTTCTCAACCAACAAAAATTGCGGATGGGAAATGGAAAGTTGAGATGTTGGCTAATCAAGTAATTTTTAGTAATTCTGACAGACTAGGAAAATCAATTCCCTTTAATAAGCAAATTTTAGTCCAATCAACAGAAACACAAACAACTTCACTTCCAGATTTACCACTTCCTTGGCACCTAGCAACTTATCGTCTTGGCGAAGCTAGACTAGAAATTTACAATATCTGTGACATCAAAGCTCAAAATTGTTCTTGAATCCAAGCGCACTTGACTATGACTCGATATTCAATTCCTTCAGACACTCACTCAGAAAATCTCGTTACTTCCAACACCGAAAATTATCAATCAGAAATAGATTTTTCTGATTGGGAATTACGCATGGCAAGATTAGTTGGTTTTGAAGAAGAACTTCCTGCTCGCGATCGCGAACAATTAGAAGATCCAGTTAACTTACAGCCAACTCCTCCTGCTCCTGTAAAACCAGCACAAGCCGCTCCTACCGAGCAACCCCTCTCATCCAATCCTTTTGCTAAGTTAGCCTTAGTAGGAACTGCTACCTTTGTTTTGGTGCTATTTGCCGGAATATTCTTAACCCAGTTAATGAATGGTAGTACTAAAAAACCAATCAAAAATAATATTGTTGCTCCCCAAACGCGATCGCTACCTACAACAGAATCTCGGCTAGAACAACTAGAAGGAGAAGTGGAAACTCTCAAAACTAAATTAGCTCTTGCTGAACAAGCACAGGCAGTCAAGTTAGCACAACAACAACTCAGAAATGCCAAACTAGCATCAACAACACCAGTAGCAGCTCAACCAACTCCCAGAGCTAGACAGAGTGTAGCGCTACGAACACCAACACCCGAACGAACAGTTTACGTCAGCAGGGTAGTAGAACGCCCTGTTCCAGTACCGCAAACCCCACAGCAACCAGTGATTCCCCAATTACCACCATCCCCACCCCCAGTGGTGAATACGCAAGCCACCCCAACCCCCACACCAGATCCACTTCAAGAATGGGCAAGGTTAGCAAAATTAGGTAGCTACGGTCAAGTAGTAGTTGCTGCTAAACCGAATGGCGTTAATACTAGTACTGTTCAAGATGATACTCCAGAACCTGTAGTAAATACTAGAAGACAGCAGCCAAGAATAAATCCCAGAACCGAGCCAACAGAGGAACCAGAAACTCCTGTGGTGAGCCAAGCCTCATCGTCATCGGGAAGCTCGAAATCTATACCAGTAGGAACTAGTGCTAAAGCCGTTTTGGCAACAGGTGTATTTGGAGAAACCTCCAGAGCAGGAAATAATAGCAGGAACGAAAGCAGAAAAAACGTATTTGTAGTGCGCTTGAAAGAACCATTAAAAGCCGCCGATGGTTCTGTTATATTACCTGCAAAAACTGAGTTATTAACTGAAATCCGTTCTCTTTCCGATCAAGGTTTATTGCAGCTAAATGTCGTTAAAGCAATTATTCAAAATAATGGCAACCTGACGGAGAGAAGCTTACCAGAAAATGCAATGCTCATTAACGGTTCTCAAGGTAAACCTCTAGTTGCCAATCAATTCTCCAAAAAAGGATCTCTGATGGGCAGGGATGCCGGACAATTTGTTTTGGGAGGTATTGGTAAAGCAGCAGAATTATTTAATCGTACAGAATCAGAAGTGATCACAACTCCCACAGGCACTGTTGTTTCTAACAGAAATCCTCGACGTAACCTTTGGGCTGGAGTTTTAGAAGGTGGTGTGAGAACAGTAGTTCCCCAAATTACCCAGCGCAATCAACAGGCAATGTCCCAAATGATGCAACGTACTAATGTTTGGTTTTTACCAGCTGGCACAGAAGTTGAAGTGTACATCAATCAAACCATGCAGCTATAAAATCTGCCGCCATGAAACATAAGATCAACTTCATAGCTCGTATTCCAGGTAGCTCTTATTTTCTACATTTAGCTTCCCTGAGTTTCTCGGCAGCAATCTTACTACTGGCAAGTCGTGCTTTAGCTAATAACGCCGTTCTGCGTTCGATGTTTTCTTGCCAAGCACAGGGTTTGGGAGGAGCAGTGCCTACAATCACTGTTTCCTATCAGCAAGGAACAAATTTAAGCTTTATTCCTGCTAGAGAAGTAATTAAAAAAGTTTGGTTAAACGATCCAACACAAGTAATTATGGATTTTGATGGGCCGATGTGTATGCAGTTCGGTTCACAACCCAACGCTAATGTAGGAGACTGCAAGAATTCAGGAGCAAATGTTATTCAACTCAGGCGGATTAAAAAACTAAAAATTCCTGGCATCCCTAGCGCTGAAAATACACTTTTAACAGTAGTTACTGAACAGCAAGGGCAAAACAAATTGTATACCTTCCGAATTCTTTACAGTGATGGTGTTCCAGAATATCACACTTTAGCAATTTACCCTGATTCTGGTGGCCCTACTTCTTGCGTGAGAGATCCAAAACGATCCATAGCTAATGATTAACTCAAATTAGCAAATTGACTAACCAAATTCCTCCAGCCAATACCAATAGTAATGGTGTCAGCCAGTCACCCCAACGCACGTACAAAGTTTGTGTTTGTCGTCGGTAAATTGTCTCGGCATGAATTTCATAGGTATTATGTCCAGATATCCACAAAGTTCTGCCGTGGGGATCTACAAAAGCCGAATACCCTGTATTTGTCGCTCGAACCGCCCACCTATCAGTTTCAATTGCCCGCATGATATCTTGAGCATGATGTTGGGCTGGCATGGAGGCGCTGTAGTGAGCATCGTTAGAAGGACTGAGTATAAACTGTCCACCCGCAGCAGCTTGACGACGGAATAAATCAGAAAAAGCAGATTCGTAACAAATACCAACGATCGCTCTACCAAAAGGCGTGTCAAATACTTGATTTGGTGAACCTGGAACCTGATGTTCATCTAGGGGTGATAATCGACTAATTATACTGCCTAAGAATTCCTCAAACGGGACATATTCGCCAATTGGTACTAACTTTGACTTGTCATAACGGCTAAAAATCTTACCGTCACCTGTGACAGTAAATAAACTATTTGTATAGCTACTTCCCCGTTCTCCAAAGCCACCAATCCAAGCCACAATACCTTTTTCTTGCACTGCTGCTACCAAAGAGCCACGCATAATCTCACGCTGAAAAAAAGGCAAAGCTCCTTCTGGCGTTAGCACTGCATCCACACCCTTATCTGCTAAAGTCAGATATCCGCTAGTGTAGCCTGCGATCGCGCGACGCAATCCTTCTGGGTAAAGCTTGATTTGGTTGGGAATGTTGCCTTGAATAATCCCCACTTGCAATGCTGCTTGTGGCGGTTGAATCAGAGGGCGAGTGTATAAGCTAAAACCAATGAGGTGCAAGGTAATTAGTAGTGTAGTGGCAGATCCTAAATAAACGAACCACAAAGGACACGAAGAACACAAAGAATTCTTCGCGTCTTTGCGGTTTATCCAAGCTTCTGCAATCAAGCCATTCACTGCGACAATTGCTGCTGTGACAGCACTAGGCCCGGCAAGTTGACCAAGATGTAAAATTACAAGATTATGCGGACTTTGTGTGTAAGAAATAGAACTCCACCACAATGGCCCGGCACTCCAAAGCGCTTCTAAACCGCACCAAAGGGCTGTGCCAATGAGAACGCGCATGAGAGGAAAATTTAGAATATTCCTTCTGTCTCTCCGAAGCTTTGAACGGAGGTTTCCTCCGATCAAACTTCTCTCTGCATTCTGCCTTCTGCCTTCTTGTGACACAATCCATGAGAAACAAGTAGCCCATAGTGTAACTAATACTGCTCCCCAAAGAGTAATAAATATCCAGCAGAAAAGGGCAATTCCCAGGCTTGCCAACCAAGGAACCCCCATCCACGTCATCGGGTGAATGCCCGTAATCCAAGATAAGGCCATACCGTGATAAGCAATACCCCAGGCAAGGGAAAGGAGGGGGAGAGGAGCCAGTGCGTTGCGGAGGTTCCCTCCGTTGTAGCACCTGGCGTGGGGAGAGGGGGAGAGGGGAGGAGATTGGTTTTTTCTTTGTGCAGAACTAACAACTAACACCCACAAGGGAGCAAGGGCAAACCAAGCTAGAAACCAGGCGTTTACAGGTGCAACGGTAAGCCCCATTAAAATACCGCTTGCAAAGACAATCATAACGCGGAGACTTCTTTCTCCGCGTCTGTTTGTCTCCGCGTCTCCGCGTCCTCTTATTTCCCCCTGTCCTTTTTTACTCTGCTTCTGCCGCATCACCAGAATCAGGAGGAACTATTGCAACTCCTGTAATTACGTCATCTTCGTCTAAACGTTGTACGCGTACCCCAGTCGCAGAACGCGATTGGACAGAAATGGCATTAACTGCCTGCCGAATGATAATACCGCGACTAGTGACCATCATGATTTCATCATCGTTATTGACGATGTGTAATGTAGCTAGTTGGTCTTTGATTTTCCTGTTTTTGAACTTGGTTGCCATTAAACCTTGACCGGCACGATTTTGCAAGCGGAACTGAGCTACTGGTACACGCTTACCGTATCCTCCCATTGTAATTACTAGCACCCAAGGGCCGTGATAACCATTGCCTGGTACTTCTGCGGATTCCTCATTTTCGATTTCTTCGGTTTCGATTTCTTCGATTTCTGCTTCTGAAATTGGGGCTAAATTGTCAAGAACAGCAGCAGGGAGAATATCCATACCCACTAGTTCATCACCAGCCCGTAGTTTCATGGATTTTACACCACGGGTAGCGCGACCTAAAGGACGCAATTGTTCATGATCGCAGCGAAAATGAATTGCCATACCTTGCCGCGAACCAATCAGTACACTATCTTCCACTCTTGCCCGCCTTACCCAGCGCAGTTGATCGCCTTCTTCTAGAGAAATGGCAATTAACCCATTGGCACGAATATGACTAAAAGCTGTTAAGTCAGTTTTCTTGATGTTACCGCCTTTGGTGAGCATAACTAGATATTCATCGCTAGTAAACTCACTCACGGGTACGATCGAAGTGATTTTTTCCTCTTTAGGAATGGGTAGCATCTGTACAATTGGCGTACCACGACTGGTACGGGAACCAATGGGAAGTTGATAAGCTTTCAGACAGTAGACAACGCCACGTTCACTAAAAAATAGTAGGCTGTCGTGATCGCAGCAAGTCAAGAAATGCTCAACACCATCATCCTCTTTTACCTTGGCTGCGGCTTTACCTCTAGTCGCACGGCTTTGTGCCTCAAAGGTGTTAACTGGCATACGTTTAATGTAACCTTGCTCAGTCAACAAAATTACAGCTTTTTCATTGGCAATTAAATCTGTGTCTTCTAACTCTCCTTCGCCATGCATGATTACGGTGCGGCGTGGAGTAGCGTGTTTTTCTCTAATTTGCTTGACTTCGGTTTCGATAATATGCAGCACCCGTTCCCGCCGCGCCAAAATATCGTTTAAGTCAGCAATCTGCGCTTGTAATTCTTCGTGTTCGTGACGAATTTTATCAGCTTCTAGGGCAGTTAACCGTCGCAGTTGCATCTGTAAGATGGCATCAGCTTGTGCTTCTGAAAGTCCGTAAGTCGTGATTAACTCTCCCTTTGCCGAGGGTGTGTCGGCGGCATGACGAATGAGGGCAATAATTGCATCAAGATGGGCAAGGGCAATCAATAATCCTTGCAAAATATGATCGCGTTCCTCAGCTTTGCGCAACTCATACTGCGTGCGTCTGGTAATCGATTCGATCCGAAAATCCAGAAACACTTGTAAAAAGTTTTTCAGCGTCAGTATTTGGGGTTCGCCATTTACCAACGCCAGCATATTCGCCCCAAAGTTGGCTTGTAGTGGTGTTTGTTTATAAAGGTTGTTGAGCACTACTTTGGGATAGGCATCGCGCTTGAGTTCAATGACTATTCGCATCCCATCGCGATCGCTTTCATCCCGAATATCTGCTATGCCTTCAATTCTCTTTTCATTTACTAACTCGGCAATTTTCTCAATCAACGCTGCCTTGTTAGTTTGATAAGGTAATTCGGTAATTATGATCGCTTCTCGTTCCGGGCGTCCTCGCTGTTGGATTGTTTCAATGTTTGCGACACCACGCATGGTGATGGAGCCGCGCCCTGTGGTGAAAGCTTCTCTAATTGCCGCAGTACCAAGAATTTGTCCGCCGGTGGGAAAGTCTGGCCCGTGAACATACTGCATTAATTGGGTATCGGTTATTTCCGGATTACCAATCAGTGCTACCAACCCATCTATCAATTCGCCTAAATTGTGGGGTGGAATGTTGGTTGCCATCCCCACGGCAATTCCAGAAGAACCGTTTAACAATAACTGCGGAACCCTTGCTGGTAGGACAGTTGGTTCTTGCTGAGAACCGTCGAAGTTATTAACAAAGTCTACGGTTTCCGACTCGATATCTTGCAGAAGAGCGTCGCTAGTCAAAGCTTCCAAGCGGCATTCGGTGTAACGCATTGCCGCAGGTGGATCGTTATCTACGGAGCCAAAGTTGCCATGTCCTGCGATTAAGGGCGATCGCATAGAAAAATTCTGCGCCATCCGCACCAAGGCATCGTACACAGCCGTGTCGCCGTGAGGATGATATTTACCAAGAACTTCCCCTACTACACGCGCGCATTTACGGAAGGGGCGGTCTGAGGTCAACCCCAACTCGTGCATAGCGTAGAGAATCCGCCTATGTACAGGTTTCAGACCATCCCTGGCATCTGGCAGCGCCCGACCCACAATTACGCTCATCGCGTATTCCAGATAAGACCTGGACATTTCGTTCCGTATATCCGTGGGGATAATCCTCTCCTGAGAGGTTGCCATAACCTAAAATACTCCAAGAACGATTAGTTTCAGCAATTAAAGCGAAAACAAGCAAAATTATTCCCAAATAATCCTGAATAATTGCCATAATTTGTTACGATTTTAGCACATCTTGTCTTTTTCTGGGTGACATTGAAAAGTCTAAAACTTTGTCAAGTGCCTGAAAAAGAATAACTAATAAATCTCTTCAAAAAAGTTGTTTTTAAAGAGGTCATAAATAACTATAAAAATTAAGTTAATAAAAACAAATTATTTCTGTTGAAGAACTTATTATTGAGAATACAGAATATTACAAAAAAGAGAATCATCAAGATACAGAAGCTAAAATACAGAATGTAAAATATGCTGACTACTAACTACTATTGCTTAAGTAAATTTTGGATAAATAAATATCTACAATTACAAAACTAGACCATAGTTTTAAACAATTCCACAGAAATATCTGGCAGATTTAACAGCAAATCATCCCAGATAGCAGAACCTTTTAAAGCCGCTACAACTAGTGGGAGTGGCTCTGATAAAATATTTTTAAATTCAGCTTCTCCTGGCAATTGAGTTTTATAAGCAAGCTGTTCTTTCGGGGGAATAAATTGAGCATCAATACCGCTACGATTCCCTCTAGCATCAACACGATACCAACCGATTTCAGGTAAATAAACTGCATTAAAACCATGTAAACAATAGGGTTCACCGTTATCATAGATGCTCAATCTCTGATAGCAAAAGCCTGTTGGAATGTTATTTGCTCTGAGTAGTGCCGCTAACAAATGACTTTTGGCGAAGCAATAACCTGTTTTGTATTTGAGTACATCGGACGCTCGACAAGTTACAGGATTCATTTGGTAGTCGCAGCTATGGTAAATTTCATCTCGCACCCACTCAAAACAAGCTTTGGCGATCGCTTCCAATGTTTGATGTTTGAATGCAATTTTTTTCGCAAGTTCCAAAACAGTAGGATGTTGCCAGTCAATCACTTCAGTTGCTTGCAAATATTCTTCCATGCTGTTCATTATTAGTAGTGTGTCACCAGTTGGTCTACTGCCTTTGATGATTATCTCAGTCCTAAGATAGTGTGTAGCAAAGAATAGTATTTTTTAAGCTTGGCTTGTTAGTTGGAGAAATAGCCATGAATAAGGAAACTGTTCCCAATCAAGCCGAAAAGACTAATCCACAGGGTGATGAAACTCAACTTAGCCCCGAAATGCTGGACAAGATTAAACATCCTCCGAAAATGGATGATGTATTACGAGATTTGCCGCCAGATGAACTTAAAAATAATCAGGCTGTAGTACCAGAAATGCTTGATGAACCGAGTGATGAAATCGTTGGTTTCACTAAAGACTAGCGAAAATTACTGTTCCCCGTTCCCTGTTCCCCCATTCGCCGAGAGAGTATTTTTCTAGCTTCCGTGCCACTATATAAAATAGAGCGCAATTTTTTAAGTGAGACGGAGGCAAACTTAACGCTGTGCAGATAACATTCTTAGGGACGAGTTCCGGTGTACCAACGCGATCACGCAATGTTTCTAGTGTCGCCCTGAGATTACCACAACGAGCAGAGGTGTGGTTATTTGATTGTGGCGAAGGTACTCAGCACCAGCTTTTACGAAGCGATCTTAAAAGTAGCCAACTCTCCCGAATTTTTATCACCCATATGCACGGCGATCACATCTTTGGCTTGATGGGTTTGCTTGCAAGTTGCGGCTTGGCAGGTAATGTGGAACGCATTGACATTTATGGGCCGCCTGGACTAAACGAATACTTACAGTCATCTCTACGTTATTCTCACACCCACTTCTCCTACCCTGTAAAAGTTCACGCTATTCGTCCTGGGGTAGTTTACGAAGACGATGAATTTATTGTTACCTGCGCTCCTTTACATCACCGCGTTACAACCTTCGGTTATCGTGTGGCTGAAAAGGATCGTCCAGGACGCTTTGATATCGAAAAAGCCAAGGAAATGCAAATTCCACCCGGTCGTGTTTACGGTCAACTCAAACGTGGTGAAACGGTAACGCTACCTGATGGGCGGGTTTTTCATGGTGCTCAATTTTGTGGGCCTACCGAAATCGGACGTAAAATCGCTTATTGCACAGACACAATTTATTGTGAGAATGCAGTGGAATTAGCACAGGATGCAGATGTATTAATTCACGAAGCAACTTTTTCTCATCAAGACGCAGAACTAGCTTTTCAGCGTCTGCACTCTACATCTACAATGGCAGCGCAAACAGCTTTAGCCGCAGGAGCGCATCATTTGCTCATGACTCATTTTAGTCCCCGCTATGCTCCTGGAAATTCTATAGAGTTAGGGGATCTACTTCAGGAAGCCCGTGCTATCTTTCCCAATACAAATATGGCTTACGATTTTATGAGTTATGAAATTCCTAGACGACGTGATGTTGAGTTAAATGAAATGACTTTATCAAAATCAGGTTGAGCGGGAACTTAGAATTCTGAATGGGTTACGGCTATGCAAAGATTTGAGAGTTGAAGAGAATGAAAATTAGCCGTACACCAAAATCATGCGATGCGTAACGCACTGCTTTCAAGCACCCTACTGGACTGACAATAGACAATTTAGTTGTAAAATTAAACCAATTTGCGATCGCTAAAATATCGCTCACTTTACCAAATCTTTAATTGAAGCTAGCAAAGCAAGCAAGATTTTTAAGTAATAGTATTTAAGACTTTTTGAAAATTTTATACACATGTAACACATTTTAGTATAGTGTAATGAAATTTTTATAACTTTACTGGTAGCTATACTATACAAACCAACTTTGCTAGTAGGTAGTTAGTTTAAGATGAGTATAAAAAGTGTACTGAATAAGTATTTAACAATTTAATTACTTATTTTTACTAATTACTCTGATTTAAATTTTGCCTGTATAGCCCATAGCATCGATTATTTAGCAACGTTGTTAAAATATAATGCCTAAATTTATTCTAAATATAGTGATTTTATTAACACATATAAAACAAGTATATACATACACTTATCGTACTTGGTAATAGAAATTACTGGCTAAAAATATTACACAAAAATTGTCAAACATAATAATGTATAAAAACCTGAATATTTAACTTTTAGGTCTATTAATCTTTATTGGTAAGAAAAATTAAAGATTAACACAGAGCATTGACATTTCTAAATTGGCACTTTAGCTTTGTATGAACAAATTTATCCTGGTGATCTATTTGAAAAACTAAGCTGAATGTATATCTGTGTATATATCAAAAACTGCTAGTAAATATCAACTTGATTGTTGCATAAGAGTTGATTGATAGGTTGATATTTGATAAATACTAAAATACGCGATTACATCAGAACCGTATAGCTATGAATTATTGGTTGCTTTATAAAATTTAGATTTAGATATGGTGATTTGATGTAGTAACGATTAAGTGTGGCGTTTTGCCTATTTTTCAATAAGAACAATATTAATATACCAAATTAATTGATTTTTCTAGGGAAAAATAGTGTTTCAATTTAGAGGATTTTAATAGTGATTAACACTGAACTGGAACAAGGTAAGCTGGTTACTACCTCTCAAAAAGAGGTTATTAATATTAGAAATATTTCTCAAGCCTCTCCAATCTCTTCAATTCTGTGGCAACGCCGCTTTTTGATTGTGGGTGTTTCTTGCGTAGTCATGTCAGCTGCGAGTTTCATGGCTTTTAGTGCAAAACCTGTTTACCGAAGCTCTATGCAGTTATTAGTAAATTCCAACTTTGATGAAAGAGAACTGCTAACTAATACTCAAGAAGGTGCATTAAAAGATTTAATTGAGCCTAAATTAGAAGCATTTAACTACACTCCTCAAATGAGGTTAATAGTCAGTTCTAAAATTATCCAAAAAGCTGTAAATTCACTTCGTACTGAATATCCCAATATTACTGTAGAAGAGGTTAAAGGTCACAATTATTATCGCAAACCTTTAGTTGTAAAGGAAGTAGAGCAAGACACAGTAAATGATCCTACTTATGATCATGTATTTGAGCTTTCCTTTGAAAGTAGGGATCCAGTGAAAGCCCAAAAAGTATTGCAAGCTCTTCAAAAAGCATTTCGAGACTACAACATTGAGCAACAAAAATACAGAGTTGGTAAAGTACTGACTTTGGTTAATGATCGCCTACCGACGATGCAACGACAATTACAAGTCTCTGAGGAAAAGTTAGAAAAGTTTCGCAAAAAATACAATGTATTCGATCCTGAGATCCAAGGTAAATTTCTGCTAGAGTCGCTGGTAGATATTAAAAAACAGCTACAATCTACTCGCGCTCAACTACAAGATTTACAAGCTCGCCATAAAAACATTGAGAACGAGCTAGCTTCGTCTTCTCGAAGCGCAGACTTTTCTTCTCCCTTGAATCAATCCTTGCGTTCTCAAGAGCTAATTGATGACATTCAAAAAACTGAACTAGCTTTAGCACAGGAACGCCAACGCTATACAGATGATTTTCCTGCTGTACAAAAACTGATCGAGCAGCGCCAAAGCCAAGTTGAATTATTCAGGAAAGAGATTCAGCAATCACTTCCAACATTAGATAAAAACATACAAGCTTCCCTACTGCAAGCTATTGACAGAACAAACGCCAAAGTAGCCCAGCCAATTAACTGGGAAGTACTCAGGCGATGGCTAGCCGAAAAAACACCTGTGCCAGAAGGTGCAAGACAACCATTATTGACAAAAGAGCAATTAAAAGAGGTTGAACTGAGGCTAGCGCAACAATTAATTGAAGTAGAAACAACTACCAAGGGACTGCGTGCTAATGAAAAGAGTTTAGCCGAGTCAGAACAAAAAATTTCCTCGGAGTTAAGTAAATATCCAAAACTAATATCAGAGTATAATCGCTTGTTGCCAGAGGTAGAAGTGAAGCGCAAGCAAGTTGAGCAACTTACCCAGGCACAACAATCTTTGGGGCTGAAAATGTCTCAAACAAACTTTGACTGGCAAGTTTTAGAAGAACCCCAACGGGGAATCGATGTGGGTAGCAACAGATTGTTATTTATTATTGGAGGAGCGATCGCTGCACCAATTTTAGGTTTTGCTGCTGCCTTAATGGGGGGATTATCTAATAAAGTTATTTATTCTCCACAAGAATTAAAAAAGCTAACCAATCTACGGATACTAGCTACAGTTCCAAAACTAAAACCATTCTTTCACCACAGGCAAGGATGGCGCTTACCTTGGAAGTGGGGGCAAACCAAAGCTGACTTCAAAGCAGCAGAAATTTTTGACGAAAAGCCTTTCCAGCAAACCCTGGATATGGCGTATCAAAATATCCAAATCATCAAATCTCCCTTTTCCTTCAAGTCTCTCATGGTAACTTCGGCAGTACCTAAAGAAGGCAAAACAACCTTAGCTTTGGAATTAGCGGTGAGTGCTGCCCGGATGCATCGACGGGTATTGCTAGTAGATGCTAACTTACATCAACCAAATTTGCATAAAACCCTAGAACTTTCTAATGATTGGGGACTATCCCTATTATTAGTCGATGAAGAAAATACTTCTTTTGAGGATTACATCCAACCCATTCACCCCTCCATAGATGTTTTGACTGCTGGATCTACCACCGAAAACACGGTGAAGTTGCTTAGTTCTCGACGAATGAAAGAATTGGTAGAGTTGTTTGAGCAAAACTATGATCTTGTGTTAATAGATGCTCCTGCTATTTTGACTATGGTTGATGCCAGAATTTTAGCGACCTTTTGTAATAGCATTGTGATGGTGGCACGTATTGGTAAAGTGACTCAAACTCAGATGATTCAAGCTACAGACATTTTGAGTAACTTGAATTTGATTGGCATCATTGCTAATTTGGCTGGCAGTTCTCATGCCTAAATTAATGCGCCTTTCCAGCTCCTAAATATAGTTCACCCACTTTGGGATCGTTCAACAATTCTAAACCGGGGCCTTGAATTGCATCTCGTCCCGATTCTAGTACATAACCCCGGTGTGCCATCTCCAAAGCTTTACGAGCGTTTTGTTCAACCAAAACGATCGCTGTACCTGCCCGGTTTATTTCTTTAATTTGCTCAAACACTTGAGTTACTAAAATCGGAGACAAAGCAGCCGAAGGTTCATCCAAAAGTAATAAGTTGGGTTCCAACATCAAAGCTTTACCCATCGCTAGCATCTGCCGTTCTCCTCCTGAAAGAGTACCAGCACGTTGACGACAGCGATCGGCAAGCCTGGGAAACATCGTAAATATTTTATCTTTGAGTGGTTTTAAATTGACATTACGGACAAAAGCACCCATTTCTAAGTTTTCTTCAACACTTAGTGAAGAGAAAACATTGGAAATTTGTGGTACATAACACATTCCCTTTTGAACAATTTGATTTGACTTTAGCCCAGTGATATCCTCACCTTTGAAGGTAATTGTGCCTTTATGGGGTGTTAATAGTCCAAAAATAGTTTTCGCTAGGGTTGATTTACCTGCACCATTAGGGCCAATTACAGTCACCATTTCCCTAGAATGAACGCAAAAATTTATACCTTGCAAAATATCTACATCTTTGATGTATCCAGCATGAACATTTTTAACTTCTAGTAAATAGTCATTAGTCATTGGTTAGTGATTAGTAGCTAATAGATAGTGGTTAGTAGGGGTGGTTTTTTTGATGGTATTCGACTCAAACCCATAATTTACATAAACCCGCCCATACAGTAGTTAGTAGTTAATAATATTAATCAATATTTCCTACTCAAGTAAAAATTGGGGACAGGGTATCGGCGACTGGGTACAGACGCTTCGGAACCGAAGCGTCTGTACAATTCCTCTCCTTGTTCTCTTCCTAGCCTCTAGCCCCTAACCCCCAGTCCCGAATAAACTATGATGGCGTTTTTTGCAAATCAGTCCTTTCTTCTGGGACGATCGCTCCTTCTACAGGGCAAACTTGGAGACATATACCACAGTCAATACAGGTGGCAAAATCAATCCAAAACCAATCGGTTCCCTTGACATTTTTACCTGGCCCTGGGTGAATACAAGCAACTGGACAAGCGTCTACACAATCTGCGACGCCTTCACAAACCTCTGTAACAATAGTGTGTGGCATAGATTTCCCCTCTTTTTTAGATCGCAATCGCTGTTCTGAGCCAGCTATTTCTAGCCTAACAACAATGATTTGGTCATTAGTCAATAGTTATTAGTCATTGGTCAATAGTCAAGCCAAACTCTCAATAATTAAGGCAGAGGGCAGAGAGCAGCGCCGTGCGGGGGTTTCCCCCCAACCCCACTCCGTGGGGGCCCCAAAGCCCCCCGTTGTAGACGCCCGGAGGGCGGCTTCCCGTAGGGTGGCGACTTCGGAAGGTTCCCCTCCGTTGTAGACGCGCAGCGGCTTCCCGTAAGGGTGGCGACTGCCCAGAGGCAGAAGGAAAGAAAACAGAAGACTTTACTTTTTGTCTTTGCGCGCCTGTAATAGTGCTTGTGTCCTTTGAGCGCTCATATTTTACACCTCGCCTAATAGAAAATGAGTGAAACAAACGGCGATCGCTCTATAAATAGGAGTGAAATTAACACCTATAACAGTACTGTTGTTCTACCATAACAACGGTAGTATTATTAAGGACTGTTACGTGCTGCCTTACATTGATTAGCCTGCCGATATGTCAGAAACTCAATTAGCTGCATCTATAAATGGGCATCTTCCCTATCCCCATCAAAATCACCAAAACACTATCCGTATTCGGGGTGCTAGGCAGCATAACCTGAAAAATATTGACTTGGACTTACCGCGCGATCGCTTGATCGTCTTTACAGGTGTTTCTGGTTCGGGCAAGTCTTCTTTAGCTTTTGACACAATCTTTGCCGAGGGACAGCGCCGCTATGTCGAATCTCTCAGTGCTTATGCACGGCAATTTTTAGGTCAGATGGACAAACCAGATGTAGAGTCAATTGAAGGGTTAAGTCCGGCAATTTCCATCGACCAAAAGTCTACTTCCCATAACCCCCGTTCCACAGTGGGGACGGTAACAGAAATTTACGACTATTTGCGCTTATTGTTTGGGCGGGCGGGTGAACCCCATTGTCCGATTTGCGATCGCTGTATTGCTCCACAAACTATTGATGAAATGGTTGATCGCATTATGGAATTAGGCGATCGTACCCGCTTTCAAATTCTTGCGCCTGTGGTGCGGGGTAAAAAAGGCACTCATAAAAAGTTATTATCGAGTTTGGCATCTGGTGGTTTTGTCCGCGTCCGCATTGATGGTGAGGTGCGCGAATTATCAGACTCGATTGAGTTAGATAAAAACACTACTCACACTATTGAAGTAGTAATTGACCGTTTAATGAAAAAAGACGGTATTCAAGAGCGTTTAGTCGATTCGCTCGCTACTTGTTTGAAATTATCAGAGGGAATAGCAGTAATTTTATTTACTCCTGCGTCGGATAGTAGCCAACCATCAACTGAGGAACAAGAATTAGTATTTTCAGAGAATTTTGCTTGTCCAGAACACGGCGCGGTGATGGAAGAATTATCGCCGCGATTGTTCTCGTTTAACTCTCCCTATGGTGCTTGTCCTAATTGTCATGGCATTGGCAGTTTAAGAAGATTTTCTGTGGAATTGGTAGTACCCGATCCGGAAGCACCAGTCTATGCAGCGATCGCACCTTGGTCAGAAAAAGATAATTCTTATTATTTAGAATTGCTTTATAGTTTGGCACAAGCTTATGGATTTGAATTGCAGACATCCTGGAATAAGCTAACGAAGGAACAACAACAGATAATTTTGCATGGAGAAGAAACTACGTCAGAAACACAGAAAAACCAGGTTTTTAGAGGAGTAATTCCAATTTTACAAAGGCAATATGAGGGTGGTTCAGAACTAGTTAAGCAAAAGTTAGAGCAGTATTTAATAGATCAACCATGTCCAGTGTGTAATGGAAAGCGCTTGAAACCAGAAGCATTGGCGGTACGATTGGGGCAGTATCGAATTTTAGATTTGACAGGAGTATCGATCGCCCAGTGTCGGGAGAGGATTGATAATTTAAAATTAAGCGATCGTGCCTATCGCATTGCCGATTTGGTATTGAGAGAGATTAGAGCTAGGTTGCAATTTCTCTTAGATGTGGGGTTGGATTATTTAACATTAGATCGCCCGGCAATGACGCTTTCGGGTGGTGAGGCACAGCGTATTCGTTTGGCAACTCAGATTGGCTCTGGCTTGACTGGAGTTTTATACGTTTTAGATGAGCCAAGTATTGGATTGCATCAACGAGATAATGGGCGCTTGCTGCGAACTTTAACCAAATTGCGCGATTTGGGCAATACATTAATTGTGGTGGAGCATGATGAAGAAACAATTCGTGCTGCCGATTATATAGTTGATATTGGCCCTGGTGCGGGTGTTCGCGGTGGAAATATTATTGCTCAAGGCGACTTAAAGGCGTTATTAGAAGCTGAAGCTTCATTGACAGGTGCATATTTATCGGGGCGACAGGTAATTCAAACACCTGCTCAAAGAAGGGAAGGAAATGGGCTAAGTTTAGTGATTAAAAATGCCCATCGCAATAATTTAAGAAATATAGATGTAGAAATCCCACTAGGTAAACTCGTCACTGTCACCGGTGTTTCTGGTTCTGGTAAATCTACCTTAATTAACGAATTACTCTATCCAGCACTGCAACACCACCTTTTCCGCAAAGTGCCTTTTCCCAAAGAAATGGATGGGATTAAGGGACTAAATACGATTGATAAAGCAATTGTCATCGATCAATCTCCTATCGGTAGAACACCCCGTTCTAACCCAGCAACTTACACAGGCGTTTTTGATGTAATTCGCGATGTGTTTTCTGCAACCATTGAAGCAAAAGCCAGGGGTTACAAACCGGGACAATTTTCTTTTAATGTCAAAGGTGGGCGTTGTGAAGCTTGTAGCGGGCAAGGTGTAAACGTCATTGAAATGAATTTTCTGCCTGATGTTTATGTGCAATGTGAAGTTTGTAAAGGTGCAAGATATAACCGCGAAACTTTGCAGGTGAAGTATAAAGATAAATCTATTGCTGACGTTCTCAATATGACTGTTGAAGAAGCTTTGGAATTTTTTCAAAACATTCCTAAAGCTGTCACTCGTTTGCAAACTTTAGTAGATGTCGGATTGGGTTATATTCACCTCGGACAACCCGCGACTACGTTATCTGGTGGAGAAGCGCAGCGCGTAAAACTAGCAACAGAACTATCGCGCCGCGCCACAGGAAAAACACTTTATTTAATTGATGAACCAACAACAGGTTTATCTTTTTATGATGTCCATAAATTGTTAGATGTGTTGCAAAGATTGGTAGATAAAGGTAATTCAATTTTGGTAATTGAACATAATTTAGATGTAATTCGTTGCGCCGATTGGGTGATAGATTTGGGGCCAGAAGGTGGCGATAAAGGTGGAGAAATAATTGCTATAGGTACGCCAGAAGAAGTAGCAGAGAATCCTAAGTCTTATACTGGACAGTATTTGAAGCAGGTGTTGCAGCATTATCCGCCAGTAGTGTCGGCAAATAGAAGTAAGTAGTGGTGTGACACAGCTAAATTGGTGTATCACAATTCATAGTAAAAATTAAGTAGGGGAGGCAAAAAGCGGAGTGGATGTTCCTCCCGCTTTATTGCCGTTGTGTTACGGCTATGTAAGGATTTGAGAGTTTAATATCAGTTCGCATGATTAGTTATGATTACCATCTTGGTGTTACCCCTCCCTAACCCTCCCCTTGGTAAGGGGAGGGTACCGTTAGGTGGGTGGGGTGCTTAAAGATTTATAAGTAATTAACTGAACTTGGTATAAGAGGGTGAGAACTAGCCGTAACGCGCCGAATTTTTAGTGCATTAAGTCCTGTTTGAATGCATTAATCAGCTTATGCAAGTTGCAAATGAGATAGATGATCCTGAATTATGAAAAAAGCAACTGAATTACAGGAACTAATGAAACAAAAGTTAAAAGGAAGCAAGCCAGAATATCAAAATTGATAACCAGTCACTCTTGACTTAAATCTCAATCTGCCAATGGATTGAAGACAAGAAACTCGACTATCCAATTCTCAGTTTGAAATGACAGAGTATTTTCGTCAACAGCCTAATATCATCCTAGTCGATGGATTCAATCCGATCGCCGTGACTGGGAGGCTGAGAAATCACCATTGCTGTTGTTACCCCAGACATAATATTCGGCAGTTTCTTTGCTAATCATTGTAAAGAAAAATTAACTTGGGAAGATTACCAAGGATGACAAAAATTTGTGTAGTAGACTACATAGTGGACTCTTTCTATATCTGAAAATAAGGTAATTAGCCGAATAATAGCTCATTTCACCCAACTAGGTTGGTAAAAACTGTATAGCCATTGGGAAAGAAAAATGCACAATAGCTTTGATATTAAAGAAATATACGAAGAACAGGCACAGCTTGCAGCAGCACAACTATATTTTGGACTGCCTTTAACCACGTGTGAAGCAGAAGTAAGAGATGGGATCAACTCATGCTTTCAACCTTTTCCTAAAGCCAGAAAAACAGGAGCAATAAAAACAGATGAACTAGAAAATTCAGTTTACCAATTTAACAAAATTTTAGATAGTTTGGGGGCTTAGAGATAATAACCCAGAAATGCGATCGCTACTCCTGGGAGCGTGAGCAATTATCTGTTATCGACGATATTCGTCACCACAATCGCCGATTAACTGATACAAATCCCTTTCTTGACTAGATACACTATCTATCAACTGCAAATCTTCAGTATCTAGAGTCAAATCAAATACTTTGGCGTTATCTTCTAGATGTTCAGATATGCCAAGTCTAGCACCAACAATTACACCACCTACGGCGGGTTTATCTAAAATATAACGAACTGCGACATTAGAGATACTTGCCCCATGCTTATCGGCAATTTGTTTGAGGGTAGAAAGCAACTGTTGAAATAATCCCCAACCACCCCAAGCATCAATCATATTCTTATATTTTCTCAGACTCACGGTAGCCAAATCAAAGCCTCGTGGTTCGGGCTTGCCCAAATACTTTTCTGATAAAAAACCACCGCAAAGGGTGCCATAAGTAAAAAGCTTAATATTGTGCTGCTGACAAAAATGAATCATATTAACTTCCGGACGGCGATCAACCAAAGAAAATTGCACTTGGTTAGAAACTATATTAATACCTGCTTTAATAATGATTTCTAAGTGTTCGGTATCAAAATTTGTCAAAGCTAAATGCTTAATTTTGCCCTCGGTTTGAAGTTCTGCCATATATTTGAGAGCGTCTAGGTAGTTTTGATCTCGATATTCCCACCAGTGAAATTGCATCAAGTCTAAAGATTCAACATCCATTCTTCTCAGGGAAATATTAATATTTTCCTCAACAATTTTTCTAGTCATTTTACCGGGACGAGGTACCCATTTTGTGAAGGCTCGAATGTTAGATAAACCTTCTTCTCCACGGGTGGCAATGATTTGACGGCGAAATTCACCAATCAAATCTTCGGCGGAACCATAATGATCTGCTAAATCCCAAGTAGTAAAACCTGCATCAACATATTTGAACATAGACTGAATTGCGGCTTTAGGATCTATGCGCCCATGTCCGCCAGAAACCTGCCACATTCCGTTTAATATGCGGCAAATGTTTAATTCAGGAGTGAATTGTAGGTAACTTGTTGTTGGTAAAACCATTTTTAATTTTTAATTTTTTAGTGCCAGTCTTTTTGAGCTTGTTCGAGAACGTAAGCAGAAACATCTTGAATTTCTTGTACAGTTAGGCGGTCTTTGTAGGCTGACATATTATTTTTACCATTAGTTACAATAGATGCGATCGCCTCAATTGAATCCATACCATTTTTCTTGAGTGCTTTTGCTTTCAATGTCTTACCCCGCCTGACGATGTTGCCACCATTGATATGACAACCAACACAATGAATACTAAAAACTTGTGCGCCATTGGCTGTATCTGCTGCACTAGCACTTGGAGTCAAAATACTTGTTAACAGCAAGAATATAACTAATACTAATGTTAGTAGTTTTTGCATTTATATTCTCCTGATAACCATCTGAATTTTGACAGAATCAAATAAGCTTCACTAATAATTTTATAGCAATTAAAATTCACTCTAGTTAATCTTGTTGTTTTTTGTGAGCATCTTCTACTTCAGTTTCAGCAATCAGTTGATCTAAACTTTTAGGAAAATCACTATTGGTAACTTTTTTATAAAAAACTTGATAACATTGGCAGTTGTAGGGTGTATTGTTGCGTAGCATAACGCACCAAAATTTCTGGTACGTTAGGACTCATATCCATAACGCACCCTACAAATCTAAAATTTTCCAAGCAAGTTGCCAATAACAAAAAAAGACAGGCAATATACCTGTCGCAAAATAAGTTGATAATTCCAAAGAAAATTTAGAAATTCATCTCGGCTTCTTGGACTTTCTCAACTTGCTTCTTCTTCAGAATCAGCATCACTTGAGCTAACATCACCAAACAGACGAATGCTATCATCCATACAACTCTGTTAGGGTCTTGTAGCACAATTTCTGTATCATCTTGACCAAAGCCACCAACGTTGGGGTTATCGGTCAATGCGTCACCAGCTTTGAGTGTTTGTCCTTCAGAAACAATCAACTCTGGCCCAGCTGGAATTGTATCAACAACTGTTTCCCCGGAGTCGCTTTGGATAGTGACTTGATATTTGGCGTTACCGTATTCGTCTTCTTCTTTGGCAATTTTAGTAATTGTGCCAGCAGCAGAAGCGGTAAAAACACCGTTGTTGCTCTTTTCACCAGTAGGATAAACTTGTCCGCGTCCCCGGTTCGCACCTAAGTGAACAGCATATTTGCCGAAGTGAATGTTCTTGTCGGTGGCGGGGCTGGGAGAAAGAACTGGGAAGACTATTTCTTGATACTGTTCGCCAGGAATTGGCCCTACAAGCAGGACGTTGTCTTGTCCTTCTTTGTAGGGTTGGAAATAAACATCACCAACTTCTTCCTTAAGTTCCTCAGGAATGCGATCCTCAGGAGCAATCTTGAAGCCTTCTGGCAGCATTAACACAGCACCAACATTCAAGCCAACTTTGGAGCCATCAGCACCTACTTGCTGCACTTTGGTGTCATAGGGAATTTTTACCACGGCCTTAAATACCGTGTCAGGCAAAACTGATTGGGGAACTTCTACTTCAGCAGGCTTTGCTGCTAGGTGGCAGTTAGCACACACAATCCTTCCAGTCGGTTCGCGGGGTGTTTCTGGATAGGTTTGCTGCGCCCAAAATGGATAAGCTGCTGCAGACTGGGGAACGGCTACATCGCTAGTGAAGAAAAATGTCATCGTAGCGATCGCTATGAGCAATGTTCTTACAATTGCTCTAGCAGTGCGATTTAATCTCGCTGTTGTACAAGATTTTCTCATCTCTTAAGGACTAGGATTCTAGGAGCAACGTCAAATATTACTAGAGAGTGGAGCAAAATTTACTGATTTTGGAGTGAATGTAAAAATTCAAAAACCAAAACTTTTAAGCCCACCAAGGTTCTTCACCAGTACGGAAGTCAGTTTCAGTCCAAGGGGTGAGGACAATATTGTCATCTTGTGTTGTTGCGTGAGACAAAGCCAAAGAAAGCGGCGCTGGGCCTCTAACTACTTTACCTGTTGCATCATACTGGGAACCGTGACAAGGACACTTGAATTTGTTCTCAGCAGCGTTCCAGGGTACAACACAACCTAAGTGAGTGCAAACGGCATTGATACCGTAATCAGTTATTGCCTCTTTGCTTTCTACCACGATATAGGTAGGATCGCCCTTAAGTCCCTGAACCAGAACGCGATCGCCCACATTATGGCTGTCTAAAAACTTGCTGACGCTAACATTGTTACCCAGTTCGTCTTTTGCAGTTGTACCACCGCCGACTCCACCAGCAGAAGGAGGAATGAAATATTTGACAACAGGATACAACGCCCCCAGGGCTACTCCGGTTACAGTCCCAAAAGTGAGAAGATTCATGAACTGACGACGCCCCATATCGGGTACGTCCATTGATTCCGAAAATTGAGCCATAATCTACGCGTTCTTGGGTATTTTGTTAACTTTTTTTTGACTTGAGTTCTAGTATCTGAGAAACTCTTGTCTGAGGCGAGATGCCCATGCCTCTTCTGAAGATGCCAGATTATCTCTTCAAAGAAATGTCTCGCATCTTTCATCTATATAGCATTACATTTCTTTATATTCCTATCATACTTGAGTTACCGAACTTAACATCATCACCAAATGTAAAATATAATTGAGAAGAGCTATGACAGGACAGGAATTACGCCAGCTGCTGCTTGAGAAGTGGGGACGCTCATATGATGTCCAACTACGCCGGACACAGGGCAAGATATTTGTACAAATTATGTGGAAATACCTGGAGCAAGCTTCTTTTCCCCTCAGTGAGGCAGAATACCAAGAACATCTAGATAGCATCGCCAATTATCTGAATTACTTGGGTGGAACAACTCAAGTACAAAAATACATTAGGGAAACACGAGAGCGCCCACGCCTTGGTAAAGCTGTTAGTATTCCTCTAGATTTGGGCGAAAGGGCAGCAGAATGGATTTTATAACTCATTATTCGCAGTCAGCTAAGGTGTGGCAAAATTTAGACTAACTGTAATGATTAGACTCCAGCTTGTTCATTATGCCCTTCATTCGTCAAGTCTATACATTTAGCAGTTGTCATTAGAATATATCAATATTTTTGAGTGCCTCAAGTCCTGTTTTATTAACCCTCGATATTGCATTAGTCGCTATTGTTTACACCAAAAATTGAAGCACAGGGATAATTGAAGTTGTTCCGCATTTAACTTGCCTAACATGGACAAGCTTTCTGGATTACCCCACTAGAGTTGAGTCTCATTTCAATATGCAGACTAAATGTTTTCAGCTTAGACATTGCTCAGACATTTGCTTCTATTACAGACGAGTACCTTTGTTATACGTCAATCAATCGGTCGAACTCACGTTTGTGGGATGTCGAAAAATTTTTCATTCTTTAAATATATTTCTATCTTATGGTAGATGCAATTTGCTGTTTAATTCATTGATTCTACCAAAAGAGTGATAAGCTCATAGATCTAAAGTGCTAGAATTTAATACTATTTAAAAACAAAACCACAAATTAGTAAGGTATTGTCTTAATCAAAGTTCTAAACCGACAGTTTTACATTTTATCTTACTAAATAAATAGCAAAAAATACATAAAGTCAATTTAAGTTTACAGAGGACTAAATTTATGAATTTGCCAGAAGAATAACATAATAATAACTTTACAGACACCTCCTCCGGTCTATCAGCGCAAGAAAGATATCCAACCTCGTTTAGTAATAATCATTTTGGTGAAAGTACCAGTTTAGATAAAGTTAGAACTATTCTTTTTGGTAACCAAATACGAGAATTTGAAAAAAGATTTGCGCGTTTAGAAGACCGACTTGTAAAAGAATGTGGAAACTTGCGGGATGAAACAAAAAAACGTTTAGATTCCCTGGAGAACTATATTAAAACAGAAATTGAAGCATTAGCAGAACAACTAACAGGCGAGCAAGCAAAACGTGATGAAGCAGTGAACGCATTAAGTGAAGAACAAAAAAATCTCACCGCTTCTGTAGATAAAAAACTAGCTCAATTTGAGGAACAAACTACCACAAAAGCGCGGGAGTTACGTCAACAAATTCTGAATCAATCTCAAACACTACACGACGACATCCGACAAAAGTACGAAGAAATATTGGCACTGCTACAACGGGAAGCCCAAGAAATCCGTGCAGAAAAAACTGATCGCTCTGCCCTTGCAGCTATGTTTACAGAGTTAGCAATGCGTCTAAACTCCAAACCATAAATCCTAAAAAGTTGCTGGAAATAAAGATGCCCAGAAGGAAAGATGCGGTGACACTAGTTTTATCAGACGCAAAGTGGGGAATTGGGCATTGGAAAAGTGGAGAGTGGAGGAAGAAAGGTGAGTCACGTTTACTCACCTTGTCTCGTCCCCTTGGCCTTCCTGCTGCCCTATACCCGTATCTCCGTGTCCCTGTTTCCTCTTCATTATGGGGGATTATTGGTAATGACTGACTATTCTCAAAACGAATTTGCACCAAAGTCTCCCGAATTCTCTAATGGCGGGAGTAGTCCACAGAACTTTGCAAATAACTATGATGACATATCTAGTGATGAACTAAGCGAACTCCGCAGTTTGCTTTTAGGTGTAGAGCCAACACAATTACAAAAATTATATGAGCGATTAAATAATCCACAAATTCAGGCAGAAGATATCAGCAGCTTACTTCCAGAAGCTGTGATTTTACGAACAATCAAAGATAAACTACTGGCTGAAGCAATGGTGCCTACAATTGAGCAAGCTATTCAATCTTCGGTAAAAAAAGACTTAAATGTACTTTCTGAGGCATTTTTTCCTATTATAGGGCCTGCTACTCGCAAGGCGATCGCCACAGCTTTAGATGAGATGATTCAATCTTTGAATCAAACTCTAGAACATAGTTTGTCACCACAAAGTTTTAAATGGAGATTGGAAGCGCGACAAACAGGAAAATCATTCGCTGAAGTTGTACTGCTACGCACGCTGATTTATCGAGTAGAACAGGTTTTTTTAATCCACAAAAAAACTGGATTGTTGCTGCAACATATCATTGCCCCGTTGGTGACGGCTCAAGATCCAGATTTAATTTCCGCAATGTTAACAGCTATCCAAGATTTTATCAAAGATTCTTTTAATGTAAAAAAAAGTGAAACGTTGCAAAGTTTAGAGTTTGGAGAACTATTTATTTGGGTTGAAGAAGGGCCACAAGCTATATTAGCAGGAATTATCCGGGGAAATGCTCCTCAAGAATTAAGATTAGTATTTCAAGAAGTACTAGAAAAAATTCATTTAAGGTTAGGCAAAGAACTTAATACTTTTGAAGGGGAGACTGAGCCATTTGTAGCTAGTAAACCTTATCTTCAAGTTTGCTTGTCGGCTCGATATAAATCTCCAATCAAAAAAAATTATACTTATGTATGGAGTGTGTTGGCTACGAGTGCGATCGCCCTGGGAATTTTGGGTTTTTTTGCAGTTAGAGAACAACTACGTTGGAATGCATATTTGCAAAAACTCAACTCTCAGCCAGGAATAGTCGTGATCAAAGCACAGAAGAGACATGGGAAATATTTCATCACTGGAATGCGCGATCCATTAGCAGCAGATCCCCAGATGTTGATGAAACAAGCAAAACTGAACCCGAAACAAGCGATCGCTAAATGGGAGCCTTATCTTTCCTTTGATGCTCCATTTATTATAAAAAGGGCTGAAGAATTTCTACAAGTACCAAAAACCGTATCTTTAAACTTAGATGCAAATGGCATTCTTTATGCCACAGGAACTGCACCCAGGAACTGGATTATCTCAACAAGAAAATTGTGGCGCTTTATTCCTGGTGTTACCCAATATGTAGATAAAAATTTAGTTGAGCTAGAACTTAGTGAGTTGGAATCATACAAAAAGCAAATAGAACAAAAAATGCTCTTTTTTGTAGAAGGTACTATAGAGTTTATACCAGGTGAAAACAATAAACTTACAAATTTAGCCAAAGAAATACAAAAACTTTTAGAGGCTGCTAAATATTTAGACAAGAGTGTACGTATTGAAATTATAGGGCATGCCAATACGACTGGTATAGAATCAAGAAATATAGTCTTGAGTCAAGACAGAGCTAATAAAATATTATCTTATCTCGTCTCCCAAGGAATAAATACAAGCAATTTGACTGCTGTAGGTGTGGGTTCTAGTCAACCTTTTAAACAAGGATTTACACAACAAGATAAACAAGTTCGACCCAGGGTATCATTTAATATAAACTTGACTGATACTCGGAATTGAAGGCTTATTCACATATGCTTCAGAAAAAAATTTGTATGGTGGGTGCGTTTGCTACAGGTAAAACTAGTTTAGTGTCGAGGTTTGTTTACAGTATATTTTCAGAAAAATATCAAACTACTGTTGGTGTAAAAATTGATAAAAAACTTATAAATATTCAAGATAAAAATATAAACTTTATTTTATGGGATTTATATGGAGAAGATGAATTTCAAAAAATAAAAATATCATATCTGCGAGGTTCATCTGGTTATTTATTAGTGGTAGATGGAACTAGAAAAGATACCTTAGAAAAAGCTTTATATTTACAAAAAAGAGTAGAAGATGCTATTGGGAAAGTACCTTTTATTCTTGTACTAAATAAATGGGATTTAACACATGAATGGGAAATTACAGATACCGAAATTGAAAAAATACTTCAAAAAGGTTGGAATGTAATTAAAACTAGTGCTAAAACTGGTTTAGGTGTAGAAGAAGCTTTTCAAAATCTTGCTCATAAAATCTTGGAGGGATAAATGCAAGATGTCCCTGCATCTGTTAATGATTATCTTATCAATTTAATGATAGAGACTCGTTCTCTAGCTTATCTTTTAGTCACAAAAGATGGTTGTTTGTCCTCATGGGGCGGAAAACTATCAGCATACGGTATTACTAATCTTCAAAAAGGTGAGGATGTTGGCCAACAGATTTTTTTTCTAGAAGGGCTGCTCCCACTTGATGATTTCCCATTATTTTTACCACGTATGAAAACTGAATATGGAATTTGTGCAGATGTACATATTTTCCCTTCAGAGGAAGGAGATTGGGTTTTACTTTTAGATGCAACTTTAGACGAAATGCAACTCTCAATTATTCAACAACAAGTAAATGATTTTATTTTGAATCCAGAAAAAGTAACGAGAGTTTTAAATCAATAATTTTTAGTATGGACTCAAGTATTACGGTGCCTAGAAATTATGAGTGACTTGATTACGTCAAATCTTTTTGCCACCTTGAATATTCTGGTATTAGAGCAGATACATACCGGACGTTTTAAACTTACTGGAACTCCCCCAGAGTGGTTGCAACAATTTTGTCGTCGTCCTGTTCATCCGGACATGGAAGTACTAATACCTCAAGAAGATTTTCCTTTTTTAGAAAACTTTTTAATTGATGCTGAAGAAGTATGGTTAAAAAATGACAGTAAAAAATTAAAATCTGGTATATGGCATCAGCAAGATTTATTGAATCAAGAATATCATTTTGAAGCTACTGTGCTTTCTGTAAATAATAAAAAGATACTTTTGATTGAGTTATTAGATGAAGAATATGAAGAGAAACATAGCCTTATCCAAAAAGCTAGAGAAAATACATTAGACTATCAATATCTATTAAAAGAAAATCAAAAAAAAGAAATTTTAATTCACTGTATTATACATGATATAGCTGGACAATTAAGTGCGATAAACTGCTGTCTAGCACTGTTAGATTTTGAAAACTTAACTTCAAAAGGAAGAGAACATTTAGAGATTGGTAAAATACAAACTATTAAACAAGAAATGCTGATTCGGGAAATATTGGATGCATTTTCTGCTGAAGTAGATTCACTAGATTCTTTTACAGTTGATGCCGAGCAAGCACCAAATGTACTCACTTGTACCCAGGAGGTAATTCAACTTTTAACTCCCACTTTTGCTCTTCACAAAATGCAACTGCGACTCGCTCCTGATATTGATTGGACAGCAGATTGGAGAGTAGTTGGTGACAAATCGCGCCTAGACAGAGTAATTACTAATTTAGTAGAAAATGCCTTTCGTTACAGTCCCCCAGAATCTGTAGTGATTATTGATTTACAACAAGATGGTGAGTATATTTTCGTGAGAGTAGATGATGAAGGTAGCGGTGTACCTCCACAAATGGTTGAGACTTTATTTGAAAAGTTTTCTCAAGGTAAAACTAAACCAGGTAGGATTGGTCTTGGGCTTTATTTTTGCCGTATTACTCTAGAACGCTGGGGTGGTGAAATTCATTATTCACCTCGTCCACAGGGGGGTTCGTCATTTTGGTTTCGTCTGCCAAAACCAAAAGCACAGACACCAAATTAAACCTAATATGCGCCTTATAAGAAGCCTGAATTTTGAGAAAAGTTGGGGTTCTGTATCTTATATTTTGAAATATGCGTAGGATGTGTTAGCGAAGCGCAACACATCTTCAGAATATTTTGGTGCGTTACGGACTTCGTCCTAATACACCCTACCAAATTATAAATTTGTTCTTGACTCTCCAGTTAAGTGGAGATTTTATGATTATTT
Source organism: Chlorogloeopsis sp. ULAP01 (assembly GCF_030381805.1). NCBI lineage: Bacteria > Bacillati > Cyanobacteriota > Cyanophyceae > Nostocales > Chlorogloeopsidaceae > Chlorogloeopsis > Chlorogloeopsis sp. ULAP01. The sequence continues at coordinate 176,689 of NZ_JAUDRH010000006.1, read as the reverse complement.
TAAAACTGCAATGCTAAAAATTCAATCTGTAATAGATAAATCATTTTAGCTTATGACACTGCAACTAAAAGTTCCTGATATGGCTTGTTCTGCTTGTGCTGATACTATTACTAAAGCAGTTCAAGCAATAGATGCTAGCGCTACTGTGCAAGCAGATACTAAAACCAAAATTGTGTTAGTGGAAACTAATGCACCAGAAACAGAAATTAAGAATGCGATCGCCAACGCTGGATATATGATCGCTTAACCTTAAAAAACTACTGATATCTGTCTTAATTTTCGTTACCAGGTTTAACCTGGTAACGAGAGTGATACAAAAAGTGAAGAACAATGAGTTAAACTCACCATTCCTCACTTATTATTTAAGAATTAATACCCAATGAAGTGCAGTACGTCACGCAAAACACTGTAACCAGCTAAATCCCATAGCAAATAAGCTAGGAAGCCAATCATTGCTAAACGCCCATTCCATAACTCGGCTTGGGGATTAAAGCCAAAGATAAATGCATTACGGTCAACACCGTTGTAAGCTTTTGCTACTGGTGGTATATCAGTAGAAGGACGAGTCTCATTAGATTGCATTGTTTTTCTCCTTCAAAATCAACTGTCTTGTATTTACTGAGAGTTAGTAACCAACAATGTGTAATACATCGCGCAGAACACTATAACCAGCTAAATCCCACAGTAAATAAGCCAGAAAACCAATCATTGCTAAACGGCCATTCCACAACTCGGCTTGAGGATTCAAACCAAACAGAAAAGCATTGCGGTCAACACCGTTGTAAGCCTGAGCAACTGGTGGTATATCAGTAGAAGGACGAGTTTCTTTAGATTGCATTTTTGTCTCCAGAATCTAATTCTTATTGATCAACCTAAGCAAAGTTAATCTTGTCTGTATGTATGTGAGTTAAGAGTGTAATTTCCTCACGTTTAACCTAAAAAAGTTATCTAATAACCAATTAGGTGCAAAACATCACGTAGGACGCTATAACCAGCTAAATCCCACAGCAAATAAGCAAGAAAACCAATCATTGCTAAACGGCCATTCCACAATTCAGCTTGAGGATTCCAGCCAAACAGAAAAGCATTGCGGTCTTTGCCGTTATACTCTGTAGCAATGGGTGGCAAATTAGTAGAAGGACGAGATTCCATTGTTCCCCCAAAAATAGATTTTCTGACTCTTTTTTAGTCGCTATTAGTTATTAGTCAGTTTGAGTTTGCTAATAACTAAACCTTATTATTTGGAACTGCTCTTTACATAACTTAAATTTAGCTAGCCATAACTGTGTTGCTGTATTCCTATGGGTACAAAATATAGGCACTTCTAATGGCCGATTCTCAAAGTATTTTTTAAACCCCACAATGTACCTTAAGAGAGTGATAAAAATATAAAATACTAAACAAATATTAATTTTAACTATATTTTAAGTGAAATTACTGAGCAAATACAGCAGATACAAAGCTAGTGCATTAGCGAGAAAAACTTATATCCAATGCCGGATGTAGGTATCAGACCTACGATGGATGCCTTATGAGCCTAATTTCAACGATTCTGAGCTAAAGAGTTGGGTATAGCTACAGATAAAGAGGTAAAAGTTGATTGGCAAAATTAGTAACTTTTTATACCTAGCATAAGGCTTAGAGGAAGGAAATAAAATGTTTCAGAGTATGGAAATAACGCTAGGACTTAATAAACCACTGTTTTGGCTAGCACAAGTTATAGTAGACCCGCCAGCACCAGTATCGCCAGCACAAACATCTGTTCTGACTGCGGGGCCACGCTTTTTTACCGCTTTACTCTCTGGCGTGATCCTGGCTTTTGCGATTCAGCTAGTATTAACGAACCTTTCCGTTGCAGCAGGTATTTCTTACTTGGGACGTCCATCCGGCTCGGATTCAGACAGTTCAGAAGTTGGTAGTTTTGGCGGAACGATCCGCAAAATAGGCACTGCTGTGGGACTTTGGACATTAGTAACGGTGACTATTGCTTTAGCGATCGCTTGTTTTTTGGCGGTCAAGCTTAGTTTAGTGATCTTTAGTCCAGGGCTAGGAGCAATTCTAGGTTTGGTAATTTGGGGTGCTTACTTTTTGTTGCTAGTGTGGGTAAGTTCCACAACTGTAGGCTCTTTTCTTGGTAACATTATTAACACTGCAACTTCTGGCTTGCAGGCGATTATGGGTACAGCTACCGCCGCATTAGGTGCAAAAGCTGTGAACCAGCAAGTTGTAGCAACCGCCGAAGCTGCTGCGGCTGCGGTACGTCGAGAGCTAGGTAGTGCGATCGACCCTGGTAGTGTGCGCGATCAAATAGAAGATTATCTAGAAATGGTGCGCCCTCCAGAGCTAGATTTTTCAAAAATTCGCAAAGACTTTGAAAATCTACTTAGTGATCCTCAAGTTAGGGAAATAGCTGCTAGCGGCGATCTTCGCAACATTGATCGCGAAACATTTATCAACTTAGTCAGTAGCCGTACCGACCTTTCTAAGCGAGAAGTGAAGCGGATTGCTGATACCTTATATAGTGTTTGGCAGCAGACAGTAGCAGGACAGGCTCGTCCCCAAGACAGGATGGGTGAATTGATTGACTATATTAAGTCTCTCCAGCCAGGACAGACAAACACAGAAGAACTCAACCGTAAGGTTGATTTGTTGATGGCAGAAATGCGTTCAGCAAAACAAGCAGATGAAAAAGCAGCTCAGGAGGCAACCCCAGGGCCGATCCAACGGACATTACAACAGGGGATAACTGCTTTGACTGGCATTGTTTTAGGACGCACTGATTTGTCAGATTTAGATGTAGAAAAAATCTTAGGTATTTTGACTACAGCTAAAGACAAAGCCACTGAACAAGCAGATAAGCTAGGATTGCCTACACCAAAGCAACCTTATAGTCCTATTCGTACAGATGTAGAAAACTATCTGCTCAATACCTATGCCTGGCAGTTGAGTGGGGACAGAATTGCTCAAGAATTTCGTGATGTCATCTATGATCCTGCTGCCGATCCAGGAACAGTACGGCGGGAGTTAGAAAGGCTTTCTCGTAGCGATTTTGTTAACATCCTGCAACAACGCGGTCTTTTAACTCAAGCAGAAATCCAGCGAATTGCTGATAATTTGGAAACTGTTCGCCAGTCGGTGTTAGTCACAGTTACTGCCGAGGAAGAAAGAGAGATAACACTAGACTTGCAACGCCGCGTAGAGAGCTATTTACTCGTCACCCCCAAATCAGAATTAACTCCAGAAGGAATTCCGCAGAGTTTCAAACCTTTATTGGAAGATGCTGACGCAGATTATGAAACTCTTTCCCGGCGCTTATCAGCATTTGATCGCCAATCGATGCGAGAGATACTGCTTTCACGCAATGATATTCAGCCAGAGGAAGCAGATGCAATTCTAGACGAATTGGAAAGACAGCGCGATCGCGTCTTAGTAGAATCGAAAGGACTGGCAGATCAAGCAAAATATCAAGCAGAATCACTGTGGTTAAATTTAGAGTCATATCTGCGTAATACCGGCAAAGATGAGCTAAATCCCAACGCCATTAGAGCCGAATTAAAGAGACTTCTAGAAGATCCACAAGCTGGAATGGCGGCAATTAGGGCGCGTTTATCTCGCTTTGATCGCGATACTTTGGTGAAATTAGTTAGTCAGCGACAAGATTTGAGCGAAGATGAAGCAAATCAAATTATCAACACTGTAGAGGAATCGTGGCAGAGTGTTCGCCACGCGCCGCAAGCAGTAGTGGATAAAGCCAAAGAACAGTATGATTCTGTCACAACCATAATTGCAGATTATCTGCGCAATACTGGGAAACAAGAACTCAATCCAGAAGGCATTCAGCGTGATTTGAATCGATTGTTTGAAAATCCTAAAGAAGGAGCGATCGCCCTGCGCAGGCGTTTATCGCAAGTGGATCGAGATACCTTAGTAAAATTGCTCAGTCAGCGAAAGGATTTAAGTGAAGAGCAAGTTAATCAAGTCATCGATTCCGTACAAAACTCGATCCGCAACATTGTACGCGCACCACGCCGTTTAGCCACCCGGACACAGCAAAGAGTACAAAATTTCCAGGATTATCTGGAGGAATATCTCCGGCGAACTGGTAAGGATGAACTTAACCCAGAAGGTATTAAACGTGATTTGTCCCTATTGTTACACGATCCGCGCGTGGGGATGGAAAGTTTAGGCGATCGCCTTTCCCACTTTGATCGTGACACGATTATCGCCCTGTTAAAACTGCGGGAAGACCTCAGTGATGAAGAAGCAGCCCGGATTGCAGATACAATCGTGTCAGTACGCGATAACTTTGTCGAACAAGTGCGGGGTATTCAGCGCCGCATTCAAGATGCACTTGACGGCATTTTTGCCCGTATTCGCTACTACCTCAACTCCTTAGAGCGTCCGGAACTCAACTACGATGGTATCAAGCGGGATGTGCGTAAGGTGTTTGATGATCCGCAAGCAGGATTTGAAGCATTACGCGATCGCCTATCTGCTTTTAACCGCGAGACATATGTTGCAATCTTGAGTTCTCGTGATGACATTTCTGAGGAAGATGCTAACCGCATTGTTGAGCAAATTGAACGAGCACGTAATAGTGTCTTACAACGGGCAGAACGCATCCAACAAGAAGCCCAACGACGCTTAGAAGAAGTCAAGCGCCAAGCACAGCGCCAAGCTGAAGAAACCCGCAAAGCCGCAGCATCAGCAGCTTGGTGGTTATTTGCTACAGCGATCGTCTCTGGAGTATTCTCCGCATTGGCAGGGGCGCTAGCAGTAGCTTTTGTGCTGTAAATAGCGTAAATAAATTTAAGCTGTCTCCGCTGAATCTAGTTCTAGCCTCTCGCTCTGAGAGGCTTTTTTATCTTAGAACTTACGCACTCAGATCCCCCAACCTCCTTAAAAAGGGGGTTAGGAGAGATCAGAGTTCCGCGCTTGGGTGCGTAAGTCCTATATCTGTTCCTCGTTTCCTGTTCCCTGTTCCCTTTTAATTTCGTTTTGCGTGTACGTAATCAACAAAATAAAATTTAGGAGTCAGCCATAACTTTAGCCAACCATAAACTACCAAACCGAGTAATGCGATCGCAACAAGAGGCAAACCAAACCTCAATCGCAGAGTATCAGGAAGTATGGCAACCCCAGAAATAGTCATCACAAAGTACGCAAAAAGAAAAGCTTGCAGGCGCTGTATGACTTTCAGCGCACCTCGACAGCTACTACACTGCCGGGTGTGTTGGCTGTAGCGATCCAAGACTACCTCGCGGCTTTCATTAATATTCAAGCTTTCTAGAACACTGATTCCAACTTCGCTCCACGGTAAACTACCGTGACAATATTTATCAAACCAACTCCTAAACTCAATTACCAAGCGATCTGCACTTGTCGGCAACTTGTAAGCATTTTTCCAGCTCGCAACTGATTGTTTTTGTTGGAGCAAGTACTCTTGTTGATGTAGAAGAATCATATCTCCATCAATAACCATATTGCGGTTCTTAATATGATCCCACCAACGCGGAGTGAGATAATGGAGCGTTTTGGCAAAGTTACGGGAGAACTGAGCTATAATTCTAGACTTACCCGGAGATACTGGAATACAGTAAGTAATTAGTCCGATCTGCTTTCCTGCATTTCCAAAACCAATAGCATATTCTAAACGGCAAGGTGGCTCAAACGTAATTTTGGTTTGGAAACCTCTAGAAGTAGTTGCCACAATCAAATCCACTGTTGATTCCTCAATTTCAATTGGAATCGGTTTTGCTTTGTTGCGATCGCCCTGCACTCCATGATGAGCAAAAGGAACATGACTCGGATCAGCCACATTCTCAACCAGTGTTTGCCAATCATATTCCAAATCACGTACAAAAGACGACCAAACAAAACCTTTGCTGGCGTTTATTTGAGGTGACAAAGGTAATGGTGTAGTGTCTGCCTGTTGTGCAGATTGAGGATCGAGCCAAACCCACAGCAAATCATTTTGTTGGCGACAAGGTAACGCCACCGCACACAAATTTTTTTTATTTTTAGTTACCAGTTCTGGATTTTCTGCCTGGGGAATGTGGGTACATATTCCTTGAGAATCAAATTGCCAGCCATGATAACTACACATTAGATTACCCGTCTGATCATCAACACGCCCTTCACTTAAAGGAGCCAAACGGTGAGGACATTGATCTAAAAATATTCGATAAGTTTCAGATGATTTTGGTTTCCAGATCACAAGATTAGTTCCCAAAATCGTTATAGCAGTTGGCAGTTGGGGATCAATATCTTCGATAGGTAATACAGGATACCAGTTTTGAAAAAATTTGAATTCAGATTGCATATTTCTTCTAAGATAGGGTACTAGTGATTGGGGATTGGGGATCGGGGATTGGGCAGTTAAATTTTGGATTTGGGATTGGAACTTCATCTAAAATCCAAAATCTAAAATCTAAAATTTAAGCCTCCCTAGTCCCTATTGATTCCTTCTGCCTACTGCCCCACCGAACTTCAAATCGCCGTGCGAGAGCGCTCTGAGTTCTCTCTGCCCTCTGCCTTCGGCAAAGTCCATCCCAAACTCGTTGGCTGTTCATACACTCGCTTCAGCGTATTTATATCTCTAGGAGAAATTGGCGGTGGATTACGAACTTGAGAAAAGTATAAAACATCACTTTCTGCTTGGCTGTGTCCCCAGATTCCCAGTGCATGACCTAATTCGTGGCGAACTGCTGCCAAAAGATATTTCCCTGTTTGACTAGGATGCAACAAGATGGTAAAGTAATGGTATAAAAAGTTTCCTTTTGTATATAAAAAGTAAGTAGTTAGCGCAGAACGTGCGCGAGGGAATTTATTACCTGGAGAAATCTGAAGTGGAGGAGCTTTCCGCAAAATTGTAATATCAGCCTCCTCTGATGTTTCTACTACTTGTAAAGGTAAATAGGTACTCCACTCTTGCACAGCTTGTAAAACTTCATTTACCCAAGTTTCAGCCTGCTTGGTGCTGATTACTGTTGGCATTTCTATGTAAACCGTAACAGGAAATTGCGACCAGACTAAATAGCCTACTTGTGTCGGTGCAACTTGGGAAAAGTAATCTCCACTGTTAGTGCGATCTTGCCACTGAGCTAGCGTGGTTGGTAAAGGATGGGTTTTTGGGGATGGCAAAGGGAGAGTGGGAGAGTGGGAAATGAGGGAATAAGTTTTGGTGCCTGTTGGATATTGCCCGTGTGTAAACATAGCAAAAGACTGCACGTTAATGAAGATAACGAGCAGTCCGGTGAGCATAACTAATCCTAAAAATGCCAGTAAACGCCGCCAAATAAAAATTTTTGGAGTCTTGGGTATCGGGTGTTGGGTTTTTCTTCCCATCTCCCTATCCCCCTACCCTTAACTAGGGAGCCAACCAGCACTTAAAACCACAGTTAAACCGAGAAAAATAACTGTCAATGCCCAAGTAACTCGGTTTAATGTATTTTCTGCACTCTTGGTGCTGCTAAACAACTGGGCTTGCCCACCGATAGCTCCAATACCATCACCTTTGGGGCTATGTAGTAACACAAGAACAACCAAAGCAATGGCAGAAAAAACCCAGATACCTTGTACGACGTTACTAACAGTCATGGTAGCAATATAAACGTAATGGATAATTATGAATTATAAATTATGAATTTTATTCAATTCTCATTCATAATTCATAACTTATTATTCTTCTACAGCCCAACCTGCACGGGAGTACGAGGCAATTGCACATCATACTCGGCAGAATCTACCAGCGATCGCCCTGTCATTTCTTGGGGTTGAGGAATCTGTAAAATCTCTAGAATAGTAGGGGCAATGTCGGCTAACTTACCATCGTTTCGCAAGGCAACATTTCCACCATGTCCGGGGATCTTTGCTTTTTCTCCTTCCACCACAATTAAGGGAACTGGGTTGGTAGTGTGAGCTGTCCAGGGATTACCTCCCTCATCTATCATATGTTCTGCGTTACCGTGGTCGGCAGTAATAATTGCTGTACCTCCAACTTTACTCACGCTTACCAGTAAGCGACCCAAACAGCTATCAACAGTTTCAATGGCTTTAATTGTGGCCTCAATTTGACCTGTGTGTCCTACCATGTCTGGGTTAGCGTAGTTAATCACAACAAGGGAGTAAATTTCCTTTTCAATTGCTGCTACTGCTACCTTTGTGACTGCTTCGGCTGACATTGTCGGTGCTTTGTCATAGGTGGCAACCATTGGACTGTTGACTAGTTCCCTGTCTTCGCCTGGAAAAGGTTCCTCTAGTCCGCCATTGAAGAAGTAGGTGACGTGGGCGTATTTTTCTGTTTCGGCAGTGCGAAACTGCTTGAGATCGTGTTGAGAAATCACTTCGCCCAAAATATTGCTGAGGTTCTGTGGTTCAAAAGCGACTGCAACTGCTAAGTCTGGATCGTACTGCGTAAAAGTAGCAAACTCTAGTGGAGTAATTTGCTGTCTTTCAAAACCGTTAAATTTCGAACTAACAAACGCTTGAGTCAGTTGTCTTGCGCGATCGGGGCGGAAATTGAAAAATATTACCCCATCTCCTGCTTCTACAGCTCCAGGTGCGATTCTGACTGGAACCACGAATTCATCTGTTACACCTTCTGCATAGGATGCTTGCAGAATTTCTAGAGCAGAACGATCGCTGCCGGGACTATCTTGTGTCATCACATCATAGGCGCGTTTAACGCGATCCCAACGGCGATCGCGATCCATTGCATAATACCGCCCGCTAAGGGTAACTATGCGTCCTACCCCAATGCGCTCTATGTAATTTTGGATCAGCGCAATTGCATTGACACCCTCTGTGGGAGCGGTATCTCGACCATCAGTGATGGCGTGTATGCAAATTTCTGATATTCCTTGAGCTTTAGCTAGATCAAGTAGTCCGAACAGATGGCTAACGTGCGAATGTACCCCACCCTCAGAACAAAGCCCGACTAAATGCAACTTGCCATTTTGACTTTTCACTCGTTGGCAAATGTTGACAAGTGCTGGATTTTGCAGGATGGAACCATCTTCAACTGCATCAGAAATGCGTACCAATTCTTGGGGTACAACCCTCCCAGCACCAATGTTCAAATGACCAACTTCAGAGTTGCCCATTTGACCCTCTGGCAACCCCACGGCTTTTCCTGATGTGCGGATAAGGGTGTGCGGATATGCTGCCCATAAGCTATCCATTACCGGAGTGTTAGCAGCGGCAATAGCATTTCCTTGTATCTCCTCGCAGTAGCCCCATCCGTCTAAAATGACTAGCACCACGGGAGCAACAGGTGCTTTGGTCATAATAAATTCGCCCTTTACTTTTTGTAATACCCGAATGATACCACTGCTAACCCCAGCCGCAAGTGAATTTCTGCTTACTAACTTCTTTTATGACGATTTTCCGATTTTTTAGACATTTCTTAAACTTTCGTAAACGTCTTCTCATTTATGTGGTGATTGGGGATTGGGGATTGGCAAGAAGAGGACACCAGACGTGGACAAGGAGACACGGAGATGAGGCAGTTGAGGCAGTTGAGGAAGTAATAAGAGTAAATTCTTCCCCATCTTCCCTATCTCCCTCATCTCCACTCGGACACTCTCCCACTCACGCCAGTCGCCACCCTACCTTCGGAACCCCTCCGGGGAACGGGAAGCCGCGCAAAGCGCGTCTACAAGTCGGGGAACCCTTACTTTCGCTTATCCGCCTTCGGCGTCTACGCCAGTCGCCTGTGGAGGAGGACAGTCCGTTGCCAACAGAAGCGCCGTGCAGGGGTTTCCCCCCAACCCCACTCCGTGGGGCCCCAAAGCCCCCCGTTGGGGGCGACTTCGGAGGGTCTCCCCCGTTGTAGGAACTGTCCGTTGCAAACCCTACCAAGAGCGCTGGCTCACCACGACGCTGGCTTCTCTTCAAGCGTCCCTAATCTAGTTCCTAGTCCCTCACTTCTTCTTGCCCGCAGCTTTAGCAGCTTTAGCAGCTTTCTTGGCAGCTTTTTCGGCAGCGATCGCCGCTAGTCTAGCTTGTTCTTTTTCTTCAGCAATTTTTTCTAGATAGTAGTGATAATCACCTAAATATACACGGAATTCCCCATCCCGAATTTCCACAATTTTATTTGCTACTTGAGAAATAAAATACCTATCGTGGGAGACAACAATTGCAGTTCCCTCGTAATTTTGCAGTGCTTCTTCCAGCATTTCCTTCGCTGGAATATCTAAATGGTTTGTTGGCTCATCTAAGATTAGTAAATTCGCTGGACGTAAAAGCATTTTTGCCAATGCCAAACGCGCCTTTTCTCCACCGCTAAGAGCAACAACTTTTTTAAACACCGTGTCACCACTGAACAAAAAGCGTCCCAGTAGTGTACGAACTTCTTCATTTTTCCAATCAGGGACTTCATCATGGATGGTTTCCACGACAGTTCTTTGTAAATCTAAAGCCTCTGCTTGGTTTTGCTCAAAGTAACCGGGGATCACGTTATGCTCGCCTAAGCTAACGCTACCTTCTGTGGGTTCTTCTATACCCATAATTAAGCGTAATAACGTAGATTTACCAGCACCATTGGGAGCGAGAAAAGCAATGCGATCGCCCCTTTCAATTAAGAGATTTGCTCCCAGGAATAAAATTTTGTCATCGTAAATATGAGTTAAATCCTTTATTTTTACAACATCCCGTCCGCTACGAGGTGCAGGTGGAAAACGGAAGTGCAATGTTTTGACTTCAAAGGTAGGTGCTTCAATACGCTCAATTTTTTCTAGTTGCTTTTCCCGGCTTTTGGCTTGAGTACTGCGAGTAGCACTAGCGCGGAACCTCTCAACAAACGCCTGCTGCTTCTCTAGTTCCTTTTGCTGGCGTTCGTAAGCAGACAATTGCGCTACTTGGTTTTCTGATTTTTGTTGCAAGTATGCAGAGTAATTACCAAGATAGGTGGTGGAAACACCACGTTCAGTTTCCACAATCTGGGTACACAGACGGTCAAGAAACTCCCGGTCATGGGAGACTATTACCATCGGTGTGGTTAATCCTTTTAGGTAATTTTCTAGCCACTCAATTGTTTCTAAATCTAGGTGGTTAGTTGGCTCATCTAATAGCAGCAAATCTGGTTCTTGCAGCAAAATTTTACCTAGATTCATCCGCATCTGCCAGCCACCACTAAAGGCGCTGACAAGGCGATCGCCATCCTCCGGCTCGAATCCCATTTCCGGCAATATTTTGCCAATGCGTGCCTCCAAACCGTAACCATCCAAAGCTTCAAACTGCCGTTGGAGACGATCCAATTTATTAATTAATTTTTCTAGTTCTTCTGGCGAAGCAGTTTGCATTTGGTGTTGCACTTGCACTAGAGACTGATTTACCTGGTTTGCCTCCTTAAAGACTGTCCAAAATTCCTCTTTGACTGTGCGAGAGGGATCAACATCAAATTCTTGGTTGAGGTAAGCTATGTGCAAACTGGCAGGACGAATAATTTCACCAGAGGACGGTTCAACCTCGCCAGTAATAATTTTAAGTTGTGTTGATTTTCCGGCACCATTGACACCAACTAAGCCAATGCGATCGCCAGATTTGACTTCCCAGTTGATATCCTTGAGGACTTCACCAGTCGGATAAATTTTACTGATATGTTCTAGTCGCAACATTGGGTGTCTCCAAGGTAGGCAATTAGCAGCGAAGGCAGACTCACGTCGAGTCCAATCTTAACAAAATTTAATTACAAGTTTGGCACAATCAATTCCTTGAAGACGGAGAAATATTTTGGCTAGCAATAGGCTGATAGCTGCTGCATCAACTTGATGATTGATTTTGTGAAGCTTTCCTGACTTGTTCGACTTCTAAACCTAATGCCTCTGCGATCTGTTCTACAGTTAATCCCCATGCCAATAGCCGAGGTACTGCTTCTAATTTGCCTTCTTGTTTAAATAATTCTCGGTAATGTTGTATATTCGACGTGTCTTTACTACTGCTGGGGAATATGAGCACACCACGCCAATCATTTTGTGGTAAGTTTTGCCGTAGGTATAGAAAGATTTCTGCAAATAGTCGGGCGTAAATATTTTGAATCAGCTTGAAACTGTACTTCAACAAAGTAAATAAGGTTTTCTTCGTCTGTGGGAAGAAATACACCATCAATTCTGAATGCTGTTTGTTTGATTTAAACTGAGGAAAATTGATAGGTGTTTGCCTCTTGTGTTGGTTCACCTATGAGTTCAAAAAAGATATCGGGAAATTCTTGAAAGAGACGATAGAAGATACTGTCAGTTTTCACAAAGTTGACAAGAAAAAGTTTTTTATATCTTGGCTATTTTACTAAAAACTTTAACATTACCTACTTTTAGCGAAATGATGCGATCGCACTACACTCAGAAGAGGTGGATTAAATAATTAATTTACCAGACATATCCGGACAATAGGTGATAATAGAACAATAATTGAGGTGAAACCTATTGTCAGATACGTCAGTCCCAAGGAAGCGTCGGAAATCCTTGGAGTCAATGAAAGAACACTCCGAAGATGGGAAGAAGCTGGGAAAATCCAAGCGATCAGAACACCTTCAGGGCAACGCAGATACAACGTTGATAATTACACAAGTAATGCCAAATCAACCGATAACCGCATCGTTGTTATCTACGCCAGAGTTAGTAGTCGCGCCCAACAGCCAGACCTCAATAGACAAATCGCTGCACTCAGCAACCTATACCCCCAAGCGGAAATCATCAGCGAAATTGGCGGAAGTCTCAACTTCAAAAGAAAGAAACTGCTCACCTTATTGGAACGAATTTTCAAAGGTGATATCAGAATGGTTGTCGTTGCCCACAAAGACAGGTTGGCAAGATTCGGCTTTGACTTGTTCAAATGGCTTTGTGATCAAAACAGGTGTGAACTCGTGGTACTCAACGAAACAAACCTTAGCCCAGAACGAGAAATGGTTGAAGATATCCTCGCAATCCTCCACTGTTTCAGTAGTAGATTGTACGGACTCAGAAAATACAAATCTCAAATCAAAGAAGATAAGGATCTACCCAGAAGCTGAACTTAATAAAGTTTGGCGTCAGTGGTTAGCAGCCTGTAGATATTGCTTTAATCAAGCGATTGCATTGCAGCTTAAGCGTAAAAAATTGAGCAAGTTAGAATTACGAAACAAAATAATGCAAGGCGACTTACCTGAATGGGTAAAAGACACACCTTGTCATATTAGGCAAAATGCTATTTTTGATGCTCATCGTGCATTCAAAGCTAGTAAAAATGCTAAATTTCGCAGTGTCCAAGATTATTCACAAGCTATAAAATTCAATGACTCAAACTTTAGTAAAGGCACATGGTATTCCTCCCTAACTAAAGGTTTGAAGTTTAAATCCTCTGAACCTATCCCTGATTGTAAGCAAGGTACACAACTTGTTTTCTGTAAAGGTCGTTGGTTTGGTGTGTTTCCTGTTTCAGCCAATTTACAGCCAACTGAGTCAACAGGAATGATTGCATTAGATCCAGGTGTTAGAACTTTTTTGACAGGCTTTGATGGTAATAAATTTGTTGAGTTTGGTAATGGTGATATTGGGCGAATTACTCGTTTATGTCAGCATTTGGATGACTTAACAAGTAGAATGAGCAAAGCTGTAAAGTGTCAGCGTAGACGCATGAGGCAAGCCGCTCATAAGATGAGGATTAAAATTCGGAATCTCATCGATGAGTGCCAAAAACAAACGGCTTGTTATTTAACTAGCAATTATCGAATCGTATTTTTACCTACTTTTGAGTCTTCCCAAATCGTAGCCAAAGCGTGTAGAAAGATTCGATCAAAAACTGCTAGAGCAATGCTGACATGGGCGCATTACAGATTCAAACAAACACTTAAACACCAAGCTAATTTGAGAAATTGCCAAGTCATTGACGTAACTGAAGAATATACATCAAAAACTTGTACAAAGTGTGGTCATATACACACTAAATTAGGTGGTTCTAAAGTGTTTAATTGCCCAAACTGTGGTCAATCTATACCACGAGATTTTAACGGTGCTTTTGGGATTCTCCTAAAAGCTTTGCGGGATACCGCCACTGTTACCTTTGAAGGTAACAGCGCTATCGTTACTCTGTCCGACAATTCCGGGCAAATGTCGCGTCAATGTATCAGTAACAATATGTACTTGGGGAGCATATGCTTTGACACAACGAACACCACGTCCCCCGATTCTTAAACCGAATGAGACGTATACTTTCCGCAGTTACTTTTTGATGAAATTTGCTCCGGCAGATATTCTCAAGGAGTTAGGAGCGAACTTGGTTAAGGATGCAATCAATTTACCAATTGCTGATTCAAGTCAATTTACTAGACTCCAAGACTTACGACAGCGTCTCGAAGAAGGAATTGCTCGTGTTAGCTTAACCAGTGAGGCAGCGCGACGTGAAGTCTTAATCGCTCCCATCCTCTTAGAAGTAGCACATATTACAGAGGCTACAGTAAACATTGAATACCCAATCGAGGTCGATCAGTACCTTAGAGGAGAATTAGACTACTATTTACAAGCAAAACACAGTGTACTGGTTGTAGAAGCAAAGCAAGCAGATATCACACGGGGATTTACCCAATTAGCAACTGAGTTGATTGCTCTCGATAGTTGGGTTGAGACAGAAGACTCAATTCTCTATGGTGCTGTGACAACAGGTGATATCTGGCAGTTTGGTAGTTTTCATCGCTCATCGCGGATGGTAACTCAGGATTTGATGCTGTATCGAGTTCCCACCGATTTAGAAGTATTGATGCAGATTTTGGTAGGGATTTTGACGCAAGCTTAGAAGAAGCGATCGCTCCTAATCAACTGCTACGAGGTATACGCTCAATCTCCGCATAACCACTAAAAATTAATCGTTTTCCCTCGGTTTCTAAACGGTTAAGCCGCATTTTCACTCCATCCAAATCAAAGCGATCTAAATCGACCATATTATCTAAAATTTCCGCTAGCGCCAGACTTAAGGTTTTAGACATTTCTCGATGTGCTTCTGGCACTTGCTCAAGTTCAACTTCCGGGTTTTGAAAAGAAATACGTCTGCGCCTTTCTACAGCTATGGTTACAGTCATGTTTAATGGCACGAGTTCACCGTTGTTTAAATCTGCTTTTGCCAAAAGTTTGAGGCGATTTTGGGGTAACAACTCCACCTGAATGTCACTAAAAGAGACTGGCTTCCCACCAGATAATGCTGACAAAGCAGGTAAAGATAAATTCACTAAACGATTTCTTACCAGTTCTGCCTGAAAAGATTGGTTGATACCTGCTTCTGATAATACGACTTGGGCGATCGCTTGTGTTGGTTGTTTCAAATTCAATTTGCCACTCAAAACAGAGCCAAAATCAATCGCAACTGCATCAGTTTCAAAGGACATTTCCTCGACTGCAAAATCTTTGCGAATCACTAAGCCACGACCACTCATTTTAAAACTGTCAATACTGCCTTGTAAGAGTTTGCTGGAGGGATAACAGCGGACAAAGACTTCTACTGACTCGCTTTTGGTGAATAGGTGGCGAATCGTTTGGCTAGCAACGGTGTTGAGCATCCGCTCTCCCCAGTCGGTGCCTTTGGGATCTGTTAAACCTGTAAGTCCGCCGAACATTTGAGTTGATGCCTCTAGAAGTTCTTTGTATTTTTGTAACAAATTGTGAAGGATGCAGCAAGTGTTTGTCGATTGATTGTGCTGATAGATGGGTCAAGATATCCAATTAGATCTCAGCAAAATTTATGACTTAGGTCATGTATAAAATTGGGACTTTCGCATCATACACTTGCACCAGAGCGAATTATACGATGTTAGTTGCAGCCATAGTGGGTCGTCACAATGAGCAAATTTAAGCCAGCATTCGTCAAAGTTTAGATAAAAGCTTCCAATCGAGATATCGTTTCTTCTGGAGAATTACAAGACTTAAGTATATGGTGACATCAAACTTCCCAAGGGGAACATTTTAGAAATAGATAATTGAAATAACACAGATTAAAAAAATTACAACTCTAGGGCTACCACAATCCAGTGACCTTGAATTCTTGCAGCAGTACCTCTGTAGTAGCCATCACTCCTAAACACAAAAGGATAAATGAAAATTGATACCCCACACTCCTTAGATACATCAAATTTCCTTCCAGAAGCAAAGAAAAAGAAAAGAACTGGTTGGCTATCTTGGCTGCTCATTCTTTTGCTTTTAGGTGGAGTTGGTTTTGCTGTATATCGTCAACTGGTTATTGTTCCCAATCGAAATGCAAAACAAAGGGTTTTAACTGCTCCTGTCCAAAGGCAGAGCTTACCAATTGCAGTTTCCGCCAATGGTACAGTTAAGCCCGAACGCTCGATTAACGTTAGCCCTAAAGAATCAGGCGTACTTAAAGCATTGTTAGTGAAAGAAGGAGATACAGTTAAACAAGGGCAAATACTTGCTCAAATGGATGATTCTGATTTGCAAGGGCAACTCACCCAAGCACAAGGACAACTAGCACAAGCACAAGCGAACCTACAAAAGGCGATCGCAGGCAATCGTCCTCAGGATATTGGACAGGCACAAGCACAATTAGACGAGGCTAGAGCGAACTTGCAAAGGGCGATCGCAGGCAATCGTCCTCAGGATATTGGACAAGCTGAAGCGCGTTTAAACAATGCTCAAGCCACTTTGACAAAGGCAGAAGATAATTTCCGCCGCAACCAGCAACTTTACAATGCGGGAGCTATTTCCCTTCAGGCTTTAAACCAAGCACGTGCAGATCGTGACAGTGTACAAGCTACGGTGAATGAAGCGCAGCAGGCATTGGCATTGCAAAAAGCAGGATCGCGTTCAGAGGATATTGAACAACTGAGGGCAGTAGTAAGGCAAAGAGAACAAGCCCTGGCACTCCTCAAAGCTGGAACGCGCCAAGAAGATATTGACGCAGCTCAAGCTCAGGTAACTTCTGCTCGCGGTTCGCTGCAAACGATCCAAACAAAAATCAATGACACTGTACTGAGAGCGCCTTTTGATGGTGTTGTTACTCAAAAGTACGCCGATCCCGGTGCTTTTGTGACGCCAACAACCTCAGGCAGTGATGTTTCCTCAGCAACCTCTTCTTCGATATTGTCTTTAGCTTCTACAAATCAGGTTGTCGCAAATCTAGCTGAGACAAATATTTCCAAAATACGTCTGGGGCAAAAAGTCATGATTAGAGCAGATGCCTTCCCAGGCAAAACTTTTGAGGGTAAAGTCAGTCAAATTGCTGCTCAGGCGACAGTAGAACAAAATGTTACTAGTTTTCAAGTCAAAATTTCTATTGTCTCTGACTCCCAAAATCTACTGCGCTCAGGGATGAATGTGGAAGCAGATTTCCAAGTTGGTCAATTGCAAAATGCTATTGTTGTGCCAACAGCAGCAGTTGTGCGTCGGCAAGGAAGCACAGGTGTATTCGTTACAGGAGTGGGTAACGAAGCCGTATTTACCCCTATTAAAACTGGTGCCACAGCCAACAACTTTACAGAAGTCAAATCTGGATTGCAAGGAACTGAGAGGGTATTACTTAGCTTTCCACCAGGCTCACGACCGCAATCAACACCGCGAGGCGGAGTCTTTCCTGGTATGGGAGGTGGTTCTGGTGGTGGTCGAGGTGGCAGATCTCTGTAAAATAGGTTTTAAATGCAGCTGTTATGCTTAAGGGTTTTTACATAAAAAAGAGTACCCGTACAGTTTCATTCCTAGAAATCTTGTCAATGGCTGCGGAGGCACTGTGGAGTAACAAATTACGCACAGGATTAACTATGCTAGGCGTAATTATTGGTATTTCCTCTGTTATTGCGATTACTTCTGTTGGTCAAGGTGTGCAAAAAGGAGTTGAACAACAAATACAAGCATTGGGTACAGATGTTTTGCAAGTCTTAGCTGGTGCTGCTAGAAGCGGATATATCAGTCAAGGACTTGGTTCAACTAGTACTTTGACTTGGGAAGATGCTCAGGCGATCGCCCAGCAAGCACCATCTGCTCAGATTGTCTCTGCTTACTTACAGCGAAATGCACAAGTTGTCTATGGTGGACAGAATACATCAACAACAATTTACGGCACAGATTTGAACTACCCAGAAGTAAGAAATGTCTACCCGCAAACAGGCAGATTTTTTACTCAAGAAGAACTTGATAGTGCCACGCAAGTTGCTGTTCTTGGCCCGACAGTGCAGAGAACACTTTTTGGAGAAGGTGGTAATGCTCTGAGTCAGAAAATCCGGATTCGGGGAGAAGCTTACGAAGTGATCGGGGTAATGGAGCCTAAGGGTTCTCAGGGGCCTATGGATAGAGATGACCAAATTTACATTCCCCTCACCAGTATGTCACGGAGATTAGTTGGTAATAATGCTTTAGCAGGTGTTTCCGTCAGTGGAATTTTAATTAAAGCCAGCAATCAAGAGCAGTTAGAGGCTGCTCAGTTTCAGGTAACCAATCTCTTACGTCTGCGACACAATATTTATCCACCAGCAGTTGATGATTTCCGGTTAACGAATCAAGCTGATATTGTCAATACTTTTACTAATGTTGTGGGTTTATTTACGGTGATGGTGGTAGCGATCGCCGGGATTTCATTGTTAGTTGGGGGAATTGGAATCGCCAATATTATGCTAGTTTCCGTTGTCGAACGAACGCGGGAAATTGGCATTCGCAAAGCAGTAGGAGCAACTTATGGAGCCATTCTCAATCAATTTTTAGCAGAAGCGATCGTCATTTCTACCGTTGGAGGAGGCATTGGCATGGGAGCGGGTATTCTCATTGCCGCCACCGCCGCAACTATCTTTAAGTTTCCGTTTGTCGTTTCTCCCTTGTCAGTCATTGCCGGGTTTGGACTTTCATTCATAGTTGGGTTATTGGCTGGGGTGATCCCTGCACGCAACGCCGCCAAACTAGATCCAATTGCCGCTTTGCGGAGCGACTAATATGACAACAATGATTTGGATGGAATCTATCACCAAAACCTACCGCTTAGGAGAAGTGGATGTCCCAGTACTCAAGGGAATTGATTTATCTATTGAGGAAGGGGAGTACGTTGCCATTATGGGTATGTCGGGTTCCGGTAAATCCACTCTCATGAATATTATTGGCTGCCTTGACCGTCCGACAACAGGGCATTACGTCCTTGAGGGCAGAAACTTGACTACGTTTGATGATGATGAGTTAGCGTATATCCGCAATCAACGCATCGGCTTTGTATTCCAACAATTTAATCTTTTGTCGCGGGCGACGGCATTAGATAACGTGATGCTACCGATGGTTTATGCCAATGTACCAAAACCACAACGCCGCCAAAGAGCAATTGAAGCCTTAACTAAGGTAGGTTTAGGCGATCGCATCAATAACCGCCCCAGCCAACTGTCGGGCGGGCAACAACAACGGGTTGCCATTGCTCGCGCTTTGGTAAATCGACCGGCTTTAGTCTTAGCAGATGAGCCAACAGGAGCTTTAGACACCACAACTTCCCACGAAGTTATGCAATTGTTGACAGAATTGAACAATCAAGGAATCACAATTGTGATTGTGACTCACGAACCAGATATAGCTGCCCAAACAAAACGGACTATTCGTGTTCAGGATGGTTTAGTTGTAGCTGGATAGTAGCGATCGCCCTCCACTCCTCAACCATCCAACAACATCAAATTTTCAAACGGATACTGATTCTTCCAACGGTAAGCGTTAAAATCTCTAAAATCTACCGATAAAATTCTTCCATGCCCCAAATGCTCTGCTAAAACCACCAGCGAAGCATCGGCAAGATCCATTGGCAAGTCTGCATATTGTTCCATCAGTTCGCAAATGCGTCTGCCATGATGGGGTTGTAAATCAAAAACTGTAATTACTTCTAAAGATAAGTTATTTATGAAACTTACTTGAGCATGGTTGCCCATCGTAGTGAGGAGTAAGTAGCAAGTTTCAGTAACGACAGCCCAAGTTGTAATTAAAGGTTCATTTACATTGGCAAGTATCGCTATTGCCTGAGTGTGATACCGATCGCTTCGATTTGCCAAAGCTAACCAAAACCCCGTATCAACTATAACCATATTTGGTTTTCAAGCTATCTTTCAAAATTGACTTGTAGTTTACAGATAAATTTGGTTCTGCCTCTCCACAACCAATAAAACCAGTTTCTATTAGCAATTTATGAGGGTTCTGTTGCTGGTGCTGAAGCTTTTGATAGTATAAGTCAATAGCAGACTTAATCACATCGGTAACTGCCTGATTGGTTTGCTGTTTAATACAGGCTAGTTTGCGAGCAGACTCTTCATCTAATCGGGCATTAATTCGCATTGTCTTTTTTACCTGTCATACTAATGTATGACAAGTTTACCATATTTATTACCTCGTCAACAACTTCCGTCGCAGCAAATCCAATGCTGTACAAGCACTCAAATGCCGGACAAACGACCGACTCCGCCCAGTACCAAAGCGATATTCAATACTCTCCACGCTATTTGGCCCTGCTAAACCGATGTATACTAAACCCACTGGCTTAGTCTCTATTCCACCAGTCGGCCCAGCAATACCAGTGATGCTCAATCCCCAAGAAGTACCTAAGCGCGATCGTACTCCCAATGCCATTTGCTCTGCCACGGTAGCACTTACCGCCCCAAATTTTACTAAGTCTTCTGGATTAACCTCTAAAAGCCTCTCTTTTACCGAGTTGTCATAAGAAATTATCCCGCCCCAAAAGTAATCAGAGCTACCAGATACTTCTGTCAACATCTGTCCCAGTCCACCACCTGTGCAGGATTCTGCCACAGAAAGCGTTTCTCCTGTCTTCCGTAAACTATGACCAACTACGGAAGCAAGTGTGTCATCATCAGCACCATAATAATTCAGTCCGGCAATTTCTATGAGTTGTTTTTCTACAGGAGCAATTAACGCTTGCGCCTCAGTTTCCGAAGCAGCTTTGGCAGATACTCGGAGCTTGACTTCTCCCTTGCTGGCATAGGGTGCAACCGTTGGATTGGGCAATTTAAGATAAGCTGAGACTTTTTCTGCTAAGGCAGATTCACCAATGCCCCAAAACTTTAACATCCGACTGTAGATGATTTCCTTGCCCCAACCCTGGCTTTTCAGATAAGGTACTGCTGTTTCTTCCCACATTCTTTGCATTTCACTCGGTACACCAGGGAAGGTAAAAATAGTCAATTTAGAATCTGGCTGCCAAATTATACCCGGTGCCGTGCCAGTGGGATTAGGTAAAATTTTTGCTCCTTGGGGTATCAAAGCTTGCTTACGGTTGCTAGGAGTCATTTGGCGTCCGCGCTGGGCAAATTTCCGAGCAATGTCCTCAATAATTTCTGGGCATTCTACTAAGGGGACACCAAAAAAATCGGCGATGGTTTCGCAGGTGAGATCATCAGGTGTAGGGCCAAGTCCACCAGTAAAAATTAAAATTTCTGCTCTTTGACTAGCAATTTCAATAACCTGCTTTAGCCTTTGGGGGTTGTCTCCTACTACTGTTTGATAATAGTGAGGAATGCCTAATTTTGCTAATTCAATTGCCAAATATTGAGAATTACTGTTGAGTATATTTCCTAGTAGCAGTTCAGTGCCAACACAAATAATTTCTGCACTCATGAGATTGGGGAATAGGGATTAATTGGCGGGAGTGCTTCCCAATTCAGGTAATGTTCGGTACCAAAGTTGATAGATTTTTGTTCTCAGGGTTAGCTAATGGCTCATAGCCATTAGCTACTAGCTATCCCTTATGCTAAAGCTGGTACAGAACTTTCCAGATGTGTGTACAAGGGGAAGCGATCGCACAAAGCTGCCACGCGTCGGCGACAATCTTCGCTGATTGCTTCAGAATCTGGATTTAACAGGCGATCGGCAATAATATTACCAATTTCGGTAAATTCTGCAACTCCCATACCCCGTGTTGTCATTGCCGGAGAACCCAGCCTTAAACCGCTAGTTACAAATGGCGACTCTGGATCGAAAGGAACAGTATTTTTGTTAGTCGTGACATTCACATCACTCAAAAACTGTTCTGCCTTCTTGCCTGTCAATCCAATAGTACGTAAATCCACTAGCATCAAATGATTGTCAGTTCCATTTGATACGAGCTTAAAACCACGTTTTTGCAACTGTGCAGCCAAAGCGCGAGCATTTTCAATGACTTGGGCAGAATAAGTCTTAAATTCTGGCTTGAGGGCTTCTCCAAAAGATACTGCTTTAGCTGCGATCACGTGTTCAAGAGGCCCTCCTTGGGTTCCGGGGAAAACAGCTTTATCCAATTTTTTACCCAATTCTGGGTCACGAGTCATGATTAAACCACCCCTGGGGCCACGTAAAGTTTTATGAGTAGTTGTTGTTACTACATCACAATAAGGCAGGGGATTGGGATGCAAACCGCTAGCAACCAAACCAGCAATGTGAGCAATATCTGCTAGTAAGTATGCACCAATTTCATCAGCGATACTGCGGAATTTTTCAAAATCAATAATTCGAGGATAAGCAGAATAACCACAAATCAGCAGCTTAGGACGCTCCCTTAGCGCCAGCTCCCGAATTTGGTCATAGTTTAATTGTTCTGTTTCTTGATTGACACCGTAATGAACAACTTTGAACCACTTACCAGAGACGTTCACTGGTGAACCGTGGGTAAGATGTCCACCATGAGACAAGTCCATGCCCATAATTTTGTCCCCTGGTTCTAGTAGTGTCAAAAACACCGCAAAATTTGCCTGTGCGCCAGAATGGGGTTGAACATTGGCATGAGCAGCACCAAACAATTGTTTGATTCGGTCAATTGCTATCTGTTCAATTTGGTCTATGAATTCGCAACCGCCATAGTAACGTTTACCGGGTAATCCCTCGGCATATTTATTTGTCAGCACTGAACCCTGTGCAGCCAGTACAGCAGCAGAGGTAAAATTTTCACTAGCAATCAACTCCAAATGATCGCGTTGACGCTTTAGTTCTTTGTTAATTAACTCCGCAACGATAGGATCGGAGGAAGTCAGAAAATCTGAATGTTTGAGAGTCACTTTCAGTTATCCTTGGGTCAATTTGCACAATAGTTGGTGTAAGGTACAAGGCAGCAGCGTATATATTCGAGTCCATAGTCAAGAGTCCACGTCAAAAGTCTAGGCTTCAATGTTTTTTTGATTGTTGACAATTGACTGATGAATTTTGATATTTATTTGTCTTGACTGAACTGAATTACCAGACGCAAGCTCGATAAGTGCGTTAATAATCATAACGCTCTTTTCTTAATATCAAGTATGAACTATTTCTGATTGCAACTTGTTCTCGTGAATTTATGTATTGCTTTTTACTACAAATTTAAATATCCAACTTACAATGAATTTAAAGCCCACTTGGGTAATTATGCTTGGGTTGCTATCAAACAAAATTTTCCAAAGCAAGCAAAGTCAATTAACATAGCAACGGATGACATCGTAATTTTGACGGAGTCTTTGAATCCTCAGCCCTTACAAATCACCCAACTGCTATACAATTCATGAACTAGCTGTTTACAACAGACGAATCGCAAGCCACAGTCAAAATATCAGCCCAAGAGGAAATATGAGAAACAATTGAGGAACTATAAGGAGGGATTGGATGCTAGTGATTTTAATGGAGGATCAAATCCTTGCCCCTCACCAGGTTTGCCAATCTTGTTTACTCGCTGATAGTAGTGGTCAACCTCGGTGGCGTCAAGGTCAACTTCGCTGTGGTCATGTAGTCCGTAAAATTACTGAGCAGCAGCCAGACCAGTACGAGTGTCTGATGGGGTTCCGGATTGTTAATATTGAATGAACAGAACCTCCAAGATGTAACTAGT
Organism: Chlorogloeopsis sp. ULAP01; assembly: GCF_030381805.1. Lineage (NCBI taxonomy): Bacteria > Bacillati > Cyanobacteriota > Cyanophyceae > Nostocales > Chlorogloeopsidaceae > Chlorogloeopsis > Chlorogloeopsis sp. ULAP01. Next base: position 152,920 of record NZ_JAUDRH010000006.1, on the reverse strand, counting down.
TACTTAACTGCGTTATTCTAGGTTCATGTAACTATTGCAGTTTGACCATAGGAGAACGCAATATGACTTGGCGCGGGTCTACAACGGTTAAAGATAGAATTTTTGCTAGCTTGCCTTATTTGTTGCCTTTGATTGGTGTACTTGGATTCGGTTTATATTTATTCCGACAATTTCCAGCACTACAAGTGTTGTTTATACCGCTTCAACCCGTACTAGTACTCTACGGTATTTTAGGGCCATATGGCGAACTGATTATTTTCTTTGCTCTATTTCTTTTAGTGGTTAGGAACGAAAAAATCAATCACTTTATTAGATTTAACACATTACAAGCCTTACTATTAAACATTATTGTGTATCTGTGTGGCATCATTGTGCGCCTTGTAGCGCTTCCTGGTTTAAGTTTTGCACTCCAAACGGTGGCAAGTACTATCTTTATCGGCATAGTAGTAGCAGTGGTTTATTCCATAGTTCAGTCGCTGTGGGGACGTTACGCAGAAATCCCCGCTATATCTGACGCAGTATATATGCAACTACCGCGCTAGTTTTTCACGAGCCACCACTTTATTTTCTAGGCGGCCTATGCCTTCAATTTCCACACGGACGCGATCGCCGATGGTTAACGGCCCAACTCCCACTGGTGTGCCGGTTAGCACTACATCTCCTGGTAAGAGTGTCATAACTTGACTAATATAAGACACCAGAAAATCTGGGGAAAAGACCATCTGGTCAATAGTAGCAGATTGTACGGGAGTGAAACTTTCATTTAAGAATGTTTGCAATCTGGCTCCTGGACTGACTTCACGGACGATCCACGGGCCTAAGGGACAGAAAGTATCAAATCCTTTAGCTCGTGTCCATTGCCCATCTTTTCTTTGTAAATCCCGCGCTGTGACATCATTGGCGATCGTGTAACCCCAAATTCTCGTTTGGGCTTCCTCTGTTGTGCAATCAACAGCGCGATCGCCGATTACCAAAGCCAATTCTCCTTCATAGTCGACTCTTTGTGATTGGTATGGATACTGAATTTCTGCCAGAGAAGCAATCACAGAAGTAGGCGGTTTAAAAAAAAGGAGTGGCTCAATTGGCACTTCACTTTCCATTTCTGCAGCATGCTCTGCATAATTTTTTCCTACCGCCACAATTTTTGAAGGAGCACAGGGAGCCAAGATTTGATAATCCTCTGGTTCCAATACCAAATCGGTGGGTTGACCTTGTAACCAAGGCGGAGCATCCAGAGCCTGCACTCTTAAGGAGAGTTGTAGCAACCCATAGTAAATCTGTCCTTCTTGATTTTGAACTCGCACATAGCGCTGCGCCATAACCTTGATTAATATCCTACTGTTTGAGATCAAATCACCTTTTAAAGTCAATAGTCTATAGTTCACAGTTTGTAAACTAATGACTAACTGAGCAGATTTAGTTAAGCGTTAAAATAGAAAGCTGGTAAAATTATAATTCCTTGTTGCTTTAGATGTTGATAGGTATTTGTATTAAAAAAGACATTGGATATCTGTTGACATTAGCAGCCATATTGTCCAAAAGGAGATGAATCGTGCAAATAATTTATGAAACAATGTACATTCTGCGCCCAGATTTGGGAGATGAGCAGGTAGAACAGGCTATTTCTAAATACGAAAACTTGATTCGAGAACAAGGAGCTGACAATATCCAAATTCAAAATCGCGGTAAGCGACGTTTAGCTTATGAAATTAATAGGCAACGGGATGGTATTTATATCCAAATGAATTACACTGCTCCTGGAAACATCATCGCTGTTTTAGAACGGGCTATGCGTTTGAGTGAAGAAGTAATCCGCTACTTGACTATTAAGCAAGAAGTGCAACAACCCCAAGCTCCTACAGAAGCCGCATAATTTAGGCTAGTGGTTAGTTGTTTGTTAGTAACTACTAACTACTAGCTATTAAAATTGTAAAAAAGTAAAAAAAATTGCTTTTCCCTACTTGCTGATTTCTCCGAGAATGCTAAATTAGCAAGTACTCGGAAGTATTTGCCTAAATTAACACTTCCGTGTTTTTACTTAAAACACATAAAAAGTTTTGACATGGGAGATAGTTGCCACTGTGAGCCAAAATGACACATCTACTATCCAAACGCTCTCTATAGAAGTATCGAAATTGCGCCAGGAATTGCAACTTCGCGATCAATTAGTACAACAGTTGTCTCAAGAACTCTTCCGACTAGTAAAGGGTAATACTAACTTTATGCCTCAAGCGGAAGTCTCAGAGCGTCATCAAAGCGAACTCCAAGCTTTACAGGAACAAATACAAGCAGTTGAGGAGCAGCTGACGTTCTACCAAGAGCAAATAGCAACTCGCGATGGCGAAATTTATCAGTTACGTCAGTCAGTGCAAGAACTAACTGATCGCAGCCGAATGTTAGAGCAAGTAGTACAGGAGTTACCTCAAATATATCGTCGTAAGTTTGAGGAGCGCATGGCTCCTGTTAGGGAAAAGGTAGTAATGCTACAACGAGAAAACCGCCAGTTGCAAGCAGAACTACAAAGTGTAAGTTATCGCCTAGCACTAAAAACTCGTACTGCCTCTCACAGTGGCATCGATCTGCCCAACTTTTCACGCCCGGTGTCTGGTTAAATTAGCTTAATATTTAGTATTACTAACCTGTACAGAATGCCTAGAAGTACTTCAGCTTAATTAGCATTTTGCACAGTATCTACCAGTAGCAAGGTATTAATATTTTTGGTTTTGAGTGGTACTTACAGACAAAATACCACTCTTTTAGCAATAAATAATAACTATAGCCTATGTCGCTCACCAGCTATAGCCATTATTTTTGCAATGAGTCTAGTTTTTATTGTTTGCTAGCAGCAGACTGCTTTTGCTGATGATTCTGGAATGTCTTCGTAAGTATTAACAATTTCAAATACTGAATCTAGCTGAGTAAGCTCTAAAATTAATCTGACAGGAGCTTGCACATTACAAAGTAGTAGACGACAACCACTTTGACGGGCGGCTTTTAACCCTTGAACCAATGAAACCAGCCCAGAACTATCCATGAAATCCACTTCGGCAAAGTCGATCACCCAGAGCTGATCCTGCTGGGGTAATACTCCAGCCATCTTTTCACTCAAAGCCATCCCACCGTGTAAGTCTATGCGTCCTTGGGGTTTGAACAAAATCACTTGATGTTCTGATGTTAGAGTCATGAACTTAACTGGGTAGTTGAAAGACTGAAACAAAAAAGCAGAAATTTGACACAAACACTGTTTCGCCTGCAAATACTCAACTTACTGCCTCATCCAAACTTTTTGGAATTCGCAGCTATGGACTTGCAAAGAGTGATATCAGTATTCATGCCGTATAATTTGTTTTAACTTTCCCCAATATAGGCATAAGCGCCCAAGAATTTTGGTAGCATCTGTATCTTTTAACAAATTTTTATAAAATTCCGAGCTATTTATAAAGTTTTTATAAAATAAGAAATATCTATGTTTCAGTATGTATAACTATGTGGTATACGATTACCACTAACATTATCCTAATGTTTGTTGTTAATAATACCAATTTTAAAAAAATTATGATAGAAATTTGTATAGTAAATCTATCTAGGATTGTATGAATTATTAAAATTTGGGTAAGTTAAAAAACAAATATTGTGTTGTGTACTAGTAATAATACTGAGTTTAATTAAAAAATTTTACCAAAATCAAGAACTCTGTTCAGTGAAAATATTCTGAATTGGGGGTTCTCAGTTTTTATTAACTTTACTTCCTATGCAGTTGCATAAAGTCGTAGTTGATCTCTAATCTCGTACATCTGGATTGACACATTAACTAGAAAGGAGACAAGATTATAGTAAAAGTAAAAATTTGTAAAGGCAGCGGTGCTGAATGTCTGTTGAATTCATCTCGCTAGAAAATATCCAAGCAATTGCCCATATGTATGGTTATTGGGCAGTTTTTTTGGGTATTTTATTAGAAAATTTGGGTATTCCCATTCCTGGTGAAACCGTAACATTAGTAGGCGGTTTCCTGGCTGGTAGCCACGAACTGAGTTACTGGCTAGTTCTAGGTGACGCGATCGCAGGAGCGGCGATCGGGGGAGTTTGCGGTTATTGGATTGGTAGAATTGGCGGCTGGCCTTTACTTGTAAGAGTTGGCAGCCTGTTTAGAATATCAGAAGTGCGACTTTTAAATATCAAAGAACAATTTAGTGAAAATGCGGCAAAAGCAGTGTTTTTTGGACGTTTCTTTGCCCTGTTGCGAATTTTTGCTGCTCCACTGGCTGGTATAGCTGAAATGCCATTCGGAAAATTTTTATTTTTTAACCTACTAGGAGCCAGCGTCTGGGCTAGTGTGATGGTAACGCTTGCTTTCTTTGCAGGCAGGATTATTTCCCTAGAACAATTAGTTGCTTGGGTAAGTCAATTTGCGATCGCTGCATTACTCATCCTTGTAGCTGTAATTGCGATCCCGATATGGTTAGAAGCTCGGCAAGAGCAACTGGGGGCAAAGGATTAGGGATTAGGAGAGTAGAGGAAGAACAGATGAGGGAGATAGGGAAGATGGAAAGGATGGGGAAGAATTTACTCTTATCACTTCCTCAACTCCCTCAACTCCCTCAACTCTTTGTCTCCGTGTCTTTGTGTCCCCGCGTCACCGTGTCATCCCTAGCCCCTTGTTTGCTGTGCCCAAATCCGAGTAGGCAAACCCCAAATGTAGATAAAACCTTCAGCTGCCTTATGATCAAATTGGTCTTCGGCTCCGTAAGTTGCCAAATCGGGAGTGTAAAGGGAGTTTTCGGAACGACGCGCAACAATAGTAGCGTTACCCTTAAATAACTTTACTCTCACAGTTCCAGACACTCGCTCTTGCGTTTTTTGAATAAACCCATCGAGGGCTGCTTTTAAGGGGCTATACCACAAACCGTTATAAATTAATTGGCTGTAAGTTTCTTCGATACCCCGTTTGTAGTGGGTAACATCTGCCGTTAAAGTTAGACTTTCTAAATCACGGTGCGTTTGTATTAAGACTACCATTGCGGGAGATTCGTAAATTTCCCGCGATTTAATTCCTACTAGACGATTTTCAATCATATCGATGCGTCCAACACCGTGATTTCCTGCGAAATGATTGAGTTGCTCGATGATCTGAATCGAGTCTTTGTGTTCGCCGTTGAGACTAGTAGGAATGCCTTTAGTAAAACCAATTTCGATGTATTCTGGCTCGTTTGGAGTGTCGGCGATCGCCTTAGTCATCTCATAAATTTCTTCTGGTGGCTCAAATGCCGGATCTTCCAGTACACCGGCTTCAATGCTCCGCCCTAGTAAATTTTTGTCAATGCTGTAGGGAGACGATTTTTTAACTAGTGCTGGGATGCCAAACTTTTCCCCGTAAGCAATAGTTTCCTCACGGCTCATTCCCCATTCTCTAGCTGGTGCTAGTATCTTCAGATTGGGATTGAGGGCAGCACAGGCAACATCGAAACGAACCTGATCGTTACCCTTACCAGTACAACCGTGAGCGATCGCATCAGCACCGTATTTTTCTGCGGTTTCTACTAGTGCCTTAGCAATTAGCGGACGAGCAAGGGCTGTTGCCAGGGGATAGCGATTTTCGTACAACGCATTGGCTTGAATAGCGCTAAAGGCATAATCTTTGATAAAAGTTTCTTTAACATCCACGATTAGAGATTCACTAGCACCAGATTTCAAGGCTTTTTCTCGAACTGATTCTAATTCGTCTCCTTGTCCCAAGTCTGCTGCCAGGGTAATCACTTCTTCTACACCCCACTCATGCTTGAGGTAGGGAATACATACAGATGTATCTACTCCGCCAGAATATGCCAGCACAACCTTTTTGGCACGACCCATCAGTTTCTCCAGTTAAAAAAGCAAAGAGTGAGTGATTATTATATACAATTCATCACTACATATTTTAGTCATCAATATAATTAGTAGTAATTTTTCCGAAAATCTATATACAATAACGCTAATAATTGAGTTTTGGATGATTGCAACCACTTATGAGCATCTATTAAATTTTCATCACAAAGTGCTTCTTTATATATAAAGCAAGGTGTAGAACCCTGACTTATTAAAGAATTCGGGTTTCTGGTTGAGACTGCAAAAGTTAAGCGATTAGCTATTTCTAAATAAGAAAATAGCACTGTTGTTTTTAGATTAAAATTTAGCTTTGTATGTATTCACAAAGGCAAAAATATAATTCTTTTTAGAAAAGAAGAATTAAAAAATGCAAAAAAACCGTAGAGTTCTAAAAATAAATCTCTACGGTATGTCACTGGCTTGAAAAAAGCGATCGCAAAACAAATCTACACTTTGACGTTAGTTTTCTAAGAAAAACGGTTACAGTCCACCAATGATGCCGCCGTCTTTGCGTGTAATCACAACTGTTGAAGAACGCGGGCGTCCGGACGGGCCGTATCCTTGACTATGGGGCCAGTTACTGAACTGTGTGGGATTTGAGGCTACTGCACCATCGCCGGGGTGCTGAATATTAACAAACATAGTTTTACCATCGGGTGTAGTGATTACACCAGTTACCTCACAGTTCGTTGGGCTAGTCAAAAAACGTCTGATCTGTCTAGTGTTGGGATCAGCACACATCATCACATTACCACCGATATTTTTCCAATCACCTAGACCATCACCCTCCTGATCAGTCTGTATCCAGAGGCGGCCGAAGTCGTCGAACCACAGACCATCCGGAGCACCAAAGTCGTCACCATTAATATTACCGACAAGGTTTGGCTCAGAAGCGAGTTTATCACCACACTCAACGAAAAGATCCCAAGTAAAGGTAGTGGCTTTAACAGTACGCCCATCTTCACGCCAGCGAATGATGTGACCGTAACGGTTGTCGGGACGAGGGTTGGCAGCATCGACTGGAGGACGGGCGCTGCCTGCATTTGTTGTGCCATCAGGCTTGTTAGAAGAGGCTGGAGTAGTTCCGCGACGATTATTGTTTGTCAAAGTGCAGTAGACTTCAATCTCCTGGTATCCGCCAATTCGTGGACGCACAGCAACCCACTCTGGTCGATCCATCATCGTTGCACCAACTCTATCTGCTGCTTGCCGTGTCTTGACAAGTACTTCTGCTTGGCTTCTAAATCCGTTCTCAGGTGTCAACCCACCTTGACCATATACCAAAGGAAGCCACTCGCCAGTACCATTATCCTTAAACTTAGCAACGTATAAGATACCGTGGTCAAGCATATCGCTGTTGTCAGCGCGATTATAAGGATTTAAAGGTCTGGCGCAAACAAACTTATAGATATACTCGTTGCGCTCATCGTCGCCCATATAGAAAGCCACATGGTTATTGTCATCCACAACAACCTGAGCGCTCTCGTGCTTGAAGCGACCAAGGGCGGTACGTTTCACTGGTGTACTTTGCGGGCTGTAGGGATCGATTTCAACTACCCAACCGAACAAATGGGGTTCAAGCGGATTTGTGCTGGCATCGAAGCGTGGATCAACTTCATGCCATCGATAACCAAATCCTGTTTTCGAGATGCCGTAGCGTTTCTGTCCCATCAAAATATCAGACTTCTCAACTCCCGGAATCAAAACTACATCTTCAGTAGGGTTAGCAAAGTAACCGTTCCAGTTTTCTTCACAGGTTAGGTAGGTACCCCAAGGAGTATAGCCGTGGGCGCAGTTATTGAGGGTACCGTATGCTGTGTAGGCATTGTTTTGTATACCGGTGTCAACCGAACCATTCGGCGTGAGTAAGAACTTCTTTGATTTCAAAAGAGCATCACCTGCTGCCGGGCCGGAAACGTACATCTCTGTATTGGCGGTGATGCGGCGACCATAGGGCGAATTACGGTTAACTTTCCAGCTATTGCTAGTCTTGGCTATCTCTACAACAGATACGCCGTGAGCAGCTTGAGACTTGCGTACCTTCTCAATCGTGACTTGCGATCCAGGTAGCCCCAACTGGGGTGCAGTCTCTGTTGCTGGAACGAAGGTTAGACCATCAGAATGAAGGATTTCCTCATGGGTATATTCATGGTTTACACATAGAAGTCCACGATTTGATGTCCGCTTCCGGCCAAAAAAACTGCGTTCTCGAAGTGGGAAGTAGTGCATTCCATCAGTATGCATACCAAACTGCTTTTCCTGTGCCGCAGCATTTTGTGATGCATCTGATCGCCAGTTTGGCGCGCCAGGCATAATCGGGTCGCCCCAGGCGACAAGTACTTCGACTTTGTAACCTTCAGGAACACTAACAAGATCCTTTTCTAGAAGTCCTGTAGCTGGGTTGTTCAGATTCGGTGGGATACTCTTGAAACCAATGCCACCAAATCCTGTTCCTGGTGGAATTGGCGCTGCCTCAACACTGTGGAGGAAGCCACCAATGGAAACCTCACCCATGACGGTAAGTACCGATGTACTCGCCGCCGTAATAATGAACCGCCGACGGCTCATGCTGAAACGTTCAATTACATCACGGATTGATTCGTTGCCGGATGGATTGATGGTCACATCATTTTTAGGATGAAGGGAACCTTTCATTCTGAATACTCCATTTAGGTAGGATTGAAAAATTTGCTATTTATTTTCTGGGGGAAAGACTATGTAAAAAAATTTGGAGATATGAATTTTTTAGCATCTATCGACAAAGCCTGGTATCAATCACTGAATCCTGAAATCATCTAATTTCAACGTTTAATTATTGGTCTACCAATTCATGTCGAAACAACAAATAGAAAATCTTTTGTAGATGTGTTACCTATAAATTTCAAAGATTCGACGTATCTTTGAAGCTTACTAATATCCATTAAGCCAATTTTAAATTCAGCTTTATAAATTCAAGAATTTAAAAAATAACTTAAATGTGATATCAGAATCTAAGCTAGCTTTACCTACTGCTTAATTTTTGGTTAGCAATTCATAAAACCAAGCAATAGTTTTATGCCAAGAAAGAAGAATTTAATTATTGACAAACTATAATTTAATCAACAAATATTAAGAATAGATTATGTAGTGGTTAATTAAAGATAATTTAGATGATTAAAAATAGATTATTTAATTATTAAGTAAATATTAAACTGAACTGTTTACTATAAAAAGTTGCAATATAGATAAAAAAATAGAAAAATTTATATGTAAAAACTAAAAACAATATTTCAAAATTGAAAAATATATGAATTATTTATAATTTTCCAAACAATCAGGTTTTATGTTTTATGTATTGGTCAGGATTTGTTCTCATCACCACTGATTAATTTTGGTTTGATAAGCAAAGTTAAAAGTATTTAGTAAAGGAACAGCGTTTGTGTCTTGGTTGTCCTATCTTAGAAGTGGGCAATAGTGTTGTGAGTGAGACTGTGTTTTTAAGCGTTGTTATTCCTACGTACAATCGCAAGCCGATTTTGCAAAAGTGTCTCAAAGCATTGGAGACACAACAGTTGAGTGTATCCAGTTCAGTAAGTGATTATGAAGTTGTCTTAGTAGATGACGGCTCCACTGATGGCACATTGGAGTGGTTAGCAGAACACAAAGACGAGTTTCCTCACGTGCGAACCTTTCAGCAAGACCATCAAGGGCCTGCCGCCGCAAGGAATTTGGGGGTAGAGCAAGCACGGGGAGATATTATCATCTTTATAGATAGCGATTTGGTAGTCACAGAGAATTTTCTGCAAGCTCATGCTGATGCATTAGTGCAAGGACAAAAAAATTTGGGAAGCGATCGCTTCTTCACTTATGGTGCGGTGATTAATACTTGTAATTTTGACAATCCCAGCTCCGAACCATACAAAGTCACAGATTTTTCAGCAGCTTTTTTTGCAACAGGCAATGTAGCCATTCCTAAGCATTGGTTAGAAAAAGCTGGACTTTTTGATACTCGCTTTCAACTCTATGGCTGGGAAGACTTGGAATTAGGCGTAAGGCTCAAAAACCTGGGTTTGAAACTAATTAAATGTCCTGCTGCTGTTGGTTATCACTGGCATCCGCCCTTTAACTTAGAGCAAATTCCCCGTTTGATTGACAAAGAAATTCAGCGAGGACGCATGGGAGTTTTGTTTTATCAAAAGCACCCAACTTGGGAAGTGCGAATGATGATTCAAATGACTTGGTTACACCGCTTATTGTGGGGAATTCTCTCGTTGAACGGTACTTTGAACGAACGCACAATGGCTCCATTTTTGCGATGGTTGATTAATTTGGGTAAACCCCAACTGGCTTTAGAAATCGCTCGAATTTTTCTGAACTGGTATAACGTTAAAGGCGTTTATGAAGCTTATGCTCAACTCCGATAATAGCTAATTGCTAACAGAAGACTGGCAATGAACAATTAGCTATTAACAACTCAACTACTGTACGGGCGGGTTTTAACAAAACCTCTGTAAAATCAAAGAAATTATTTATATAAACCCGCCCCTACTAGAAATGACTATTTCCCATTATTAGCCACAAATATGCTACCCTAGTATGGTTCTTTAATCTCGCACATCTAGGATTTCGGGTGTTTCTGACCAAGAAATACGCCTAGATGGAGGTTTAACCCGAATCGGAGTTGAGAAAATATGCCAGTTGTTTCATTGGCTCAAATGATGGAGTCAGGGGTTCACTTTGGCCATCAAACCCGGAGATGGAACCCAAAAATGTCTCCTTACATCTACACCGCTCGCAACGGAGTACACATCATCGACTTGGTGCAGACTGCCCAGTTGATGGAAGAAGCATATACTTATATGCGATCGCAAGCTGAACAGGGCAAGAAGTTCCTTTTTGTTGGTACTAAGCGGCAAGCTGCTGGTATTATTGCCCAAGAAGCCTCTCGTTGTGGCGCTCATTATATTAACCAGCGTTGGTTGGGCGGAATGCTCACCAACTGGGCGACAATCAAAACGCGGGTAGACCGTCTTAAAGACTTAGAACGCCGGGAAGAAAGCGGTGCTCTTGACTTGTTGCCGAAAAAAGAAGCCTCTATGTTACGCCGGGAGTTGGCGAAGCTTCAGAAATACCTGGGCGGTATTAAAACCATGCGCAAAGTCCCAGATGTAGTCGTGATTGTAGACCAACGACGGGAATACAACGCAGTTCAAGAATGTATTAAATTGGGAATACCGATTGTATCCATGTTGGATACAAACTGCGATCCAGATGTTGTGGATATTCCAATTCCAGCAAACGACGACGCCATCCGCTCAATCAAGCTAATCGTCGGCAAATTGGCGGATGCAATTTATGAAGGGCGTCACGGTCAATTGGATGTAGAAGAGGAATACGAAGATTACGAAGGTGCTGAAGAAGATTACGATTACGAAGAAAGCGACTACACTGATTCGCTGATTCCCGACGACGAAGAAGAAGAGTAGTCAGTTATCAGTTACCAGTTACCAGTGAACAGCTACTATCTCAAAACTGTTTACTGTTAACTGAAAAATACTCAAAATCCGAGAGCAATTACAACTGTCAGTCAAGTAGGAATTGAGGCAAAATGGCGGAAATATCTGCAAAACTTGTCCAAGAGCTACGCCAAAAAACAGGCGCTGGCATGATGGACTGCAAAAAAGCGCTGAAAGAAAACGATGGTGATATGGCAAAAGCCGAAGAATGGCTGCGCAAAAAGGGTATTGCCAAAGCTGGGGCAAAAGCAGATCGCGTGGCAGCAGAAGGATTGATCGGCAGCTATATTCACACTGGCGGTAGAGTTGGTGTGCTAGTTGAAGTAAACTGTGAGACTGACTTCGTTGCTCGCCGCGAGGAGTTTCAAACTCTGGTGCGGAACGTGGCTATGCAGGTAGCGGCTTGTCCGAATGTCGAGTATGTGAAAGTAGAAGACATTCCACCTGATGTTGTCGCCAAGGAAAAAGAAATTGAAATGGGGCGAGACGACTTGGGTAACAAACCTGAGGCTGTTAAAGAAAAAATTGTTCAGGGCAGAATTGAAAAGCGTCTGAAGGAATTGACTTTGCTAGATCAGCCTTATATTCGCGACCAAAGTATCACTGTAGATGAACTAGTTAAACAAGCGATCGCTCAACTGGGTGAAAACATCCAAGTACGTCGCTTCGTTCGCTTCGTTCTTGGTGAAGGAATTGAAAAGCAAGAAACTAACTTTGCTGAAGAAGTAGCTGCACAAATGGGTGGCAAATAATTTCAGTTGCTAGTTGTTGCTACCTCAGTAATTAATTGAAAGACAGGTCAAGCTATTATGGTTGGCCTGTCTTTCGTTAACTGTAAATCTAACCAACATCTAAAATCCTTTAGTATAGTGAAGCTAACAATGTAAGTGTACATTTGTACCAAATTATTCTGGTTCAAATGGGCAATAATGAGAAGATATGGCAAGACCAATTGAGCGGATAGAGCGGGATATTGCAGTCTTAGAAGAGGCGATAGCCGCGATCGCAAAAGAACTCCAAACTGCTTATGCCAGTTATCTAACCAGCTTGGGTAAAGCTTTACAACAGCAACTAATTCTGGCTAGCTATCATCTGTGTACTCAAGGGTATCCTGAAAAATTTTTGAAATTAAGCTTGAGTAAGCGGCAAAATTTACAACAAGGCATTCGTAATTTGGGTAAACAGGCAACTGAGCAGTTAATAACTTTAACTCAAAATGAGCATGAGCAACCACAGCCACAGGAAGAACAAGAAGATATAAAAGCAGGAGAAACAACACAAGCACAGGAATTTGAAGAAGTAGAGGAATTTGAAGAAGTAGAGAAAATAGAGGAAGATAGTGTTGCTGATACCCTCTTTTTAGAAGCAGTCTCTGCTGGTACCATAGTCTCAAAAACTCTTATGACGCCAAATACCTCTAATCCAGTAGAACTGATGAAATGGCAACAGTATCTGGAGAGATCTACCCAAGATACCCTCAAAAGAGTTTCTCGTGAGGCCAATCTTTTGTTACAAAAAGCGGGGATTTTACCTAAGAAATTGCCCGAACCAATATTGGAAGCGGCTGTGGCGGTATCAGAAGCTTCTGCCGAAGTTGTACCAGGGCCGCCCAACCTTTTAAACTTAGTGATAGAAATTGAAAGTGAAAAGCAGTCAGAAGAAACGAGTCTGACACAGATTATGGCTATTAACCTGCGGCTGGGGGAAATTGAATTTGCCGACACAAAAGTTTCGTCTGAGCGCAAACAGATCCGCAGTATAATTGCTCAACTCAACAAAATTGGGCTGGACTATCAAAAAAAACAGCGAGAGCGATCAATAGCTGAAGCTGAAGCAGCATGGCGTGCTAGTTGGTTTGATGATTAATGACTAATGACTACTGATAAACCAGATTGGATACGATTGCAAAAAGCCTTAGCGATAGAAGCAGAACAAGGCTTTACTGATTTAGTAGGCAAACAATATCGCTTTAGTGAGTTTCTCACCCTCACTTTCGGCAAATTCCCAACAGCCTTACCAAGCACTGAGCGTCTGCGCTGGCAAGAACTAGCGACTCAGTTTGCTAGCTATCCCAATCTGGAACTAGAAAGTAGGCAAAGCTTAGTCGCAAATACTCGCAGGTATCTATATCAACTGCAACAGCAGGAAGAGGACGCGGGGAGGTGGGGAGGTGAGGAGGCGGGGAATTTTCTTTCCGCGTCTGCGGGTTTAAATGTCTTTGCGTCTTCACAAGCGTCACCCCGTTTTCCCCTCTCCGCGCCTTCTTCCAAATCTCAAATTGTTGCTGAAGTTAGTCGCACTCTTGCCCCAAAACTTGAGCAAAAACTCAGGGATTTACCAGAAATTGGATTGAGAAAAGCTGAAAAATTAGCACGTCTCGGTTTATATACTGTGCGCGATTTGCTATTTTACTATCCCCGCGATCACATTGATTATGCCCGACAGGTGAATATCTACGAGTTGCAGGCGGGCGAGACGGTGACGATAGTGGCAAAAGTCAAGAGTTGTAATTGTTTTACTAGTCCCAAGAATAAAAAATTAACCATCTTGGAACTTTTGCTACGGGATAATACTGGTAAACTCAAAATTAGTCGTTTTTTCGCAGGTACGCGCTTTAGCAGTCGTGCTTGGCAAGAAAGTTTAAAACGTCGCTACCCAGTTGGTAGTATTGTGGCAGCGTGCGGTTTAGTGAAAGAAAGTAAATACGGTCTGACGCTGGAAGATCCAGAATTAGAAGTTTTGGCTCATCCAGGCGATACGATTGACTCATTAACTATCGGCCGGGTAGTGCCAATTTATGCTCTTACGGAAGGAGTAGGGGCAGATTTGGTGCGGCAGGCGGTAATTGCGGCTTTAGCTGCTGTGGTTCATCTCAAAGATCCTCTGCCTAGTGGGTTACGGGAAAAGTATGGGTTAATGGAATTAAAGGATGCGATCGGTAATATTCATTTCCCTCCAGACAGCGATACTCTCCAACCTGCCCGTCGCCGCTTAGTATTTGATGAGTTTTTCTATCTACAACTAGGTTTACTACAACGTCAGCATCGAGCAAAACAAATTCAAACTAATGCAATACTTGCTCCTCAAGGACAGCTATTAGAAAGATTTTACGAGATACTACCCTTTCAACTTACCAACGCTCAACAACGAGTCATCAACGATATTCTCACCGATTTGCAAAAATCAGTACCGATGAATCGTTTAGTACAAGGTGATGTTGGCTCCGGAAAAACAGTTGTGGCAGTAGTTGCTATTCTTGCAGCAATTCAATCCGGGTACCAAGCAGCACTAATGGCTCCTACAGAAGTATTAGCAGAACAGCACTACCGCAAGTTAGTAAGTTGGTTTAATTTACTGCATTTACCAGTAGAATTACTGACAGGCTCGACAAAAACTGTAAAAAGGCGAGAAATTCACGCTCAGTTGGAAACGGGAGAATTGCCTTTGTTAGTGGGGACTCATGCTCTAATTCAAAACCCCGTTAACTTTCAACGTTTGGGTTTGGTGGTAATTGATGAACAGCATCGGTTTGGTGTAGAACAACGGGCGCGATTGCAGCACAAAGGTGAGCAACCCCACGTCTTAACTATGACAGCCACACCCATCCCCCGGACACTGGCACTGACAATTCACGGGGACTTGGATGTGAGCCAGATTGATGAATTGCCACCAGGACGGCAAAAAATTCAAACAACAGTATTAACGAGTCAGCAACGCCAAAACGCTTACGATTTGATCCGTAGGGAAATTGCCCAGGGAAGGCAAGCTTATGTCATTTTGCCCCTAGTAGAAGAATCTGAAAAATTGGATTTGCGATCGGCAGTTGAAGAGCATAAAAAGCTACAAGAAAGTATCTTTCCAGAGTTTCGGGTGGGACTGCTCCACGGTCGGATGAGTTCAGCAGACAAGGACGAGGCGATTAATAAGTTTCGCGACAATGAAACTCAAATCTTGGTTTCTACAACAGTTGTCGAAGTTGGGGTTGACGTACCAAATGCTACCGTTATGCTCATAGAAAATGCGGAACGTTTTGGTTTGTCTCAATTACACCAATTACGAGGGCGTGTTGGTAGAGGTGCGGCTCAGTCTTACTGCTTGTTGATGAGCAGTTCTAGAAGTCCAGATGCACAGCAACGGCTGAAAGTATTGGAACAGTCCCAGGATGGCTTTTTTATTTCTGAAATGGATATGCGTTTTCGCGGCCCGGGTGAAGTGCTAGGAACTCGGCAATCTGGTGTGCCAGATTTTACGCTAGCGAGTTTAGTAGAAGATGAAGAAGTGTTAATTTTAGCGCGGCAAGCAGCAGAAAAAATTATACAAATAGATGCAACTATAGAACGTTGGTATTTAATGAAAGAAGAATTGAAATATCGGCATGAACGATTAATGGGTGGGGCGATTTTGACATAACAGATTATGACCACTGCTCTATTAAGGCATTGGTGAAATCACCCCTAAGTTATGAGAACACATTTGCTAGTACAACACGACGGAAATAAACATACCGTTTGAGAAGGCTGAAAAATCTACATGATAAATTTTTTACCTTCTGCATACTGCCACGGCAGATGACGCCACTTGAAGCCAGTCGCACTCGACGCGCTTAACCCGCAAGGGCGCTTACGCTCCTTGATGGCGGGAAACCCTTACTTTCGCTTATCCACTACTCTGCGAGAAGCCGGACTACGTCCGTCTACGTGTCTACGCCAGTTGTACCTACTTCTATCCGCTCCGCGTCTACGCGCCTACAAGTCGGCAAAGCCGCAAGGGCGCGCTGGCTCACCACCGCACTGTCTCCTCTGCCTTCTGCCTGATTGTGCTAGTTATCCTTTCACTATTAAAAATCTTGCTACAGAGACTGTAAGACTTTTTTGGTCAAGATAGGCTCACTTTTCAAAACCATGAGCACTGGTTGCAGTTGAGTAAACTGGACTTGCTAAGGAAGTCTAAATAATCTCTGCTTTATGTTTCTTCTTCCTCTTCTAAGTCTTCAAAGCTCGAAAGTACTTCGTCGATAATTTCCTGTGCTTCTTCATCTTTCATTTCTAATCCTTTTTGGACTTCTTTTAGTAAATTTTTTTTCCCTTTAGGAATCCGTAATTCATCTTCATCTACCAGGAGAATTACGCTGCTAGCAAAAGCATCGAGAGTCATCTCCTGGGAAAGAGATTGACGAGCGGTATTAAAAAGTGCTCCTACTCCCTCTTTTTCTGCAAGGGATAAAAGTTTATCCACCATTTCTATCAATTCGTCGTCTGAGGAATCTTCAAAAACCTCAAGTTCCCATAGGGAATCGGCTACAAATTCTACATCCACCTCTTCTAAGGAAGAATCAGCCACCGCAGTCACAACAGCGATCGCTGCAACCGCTTCTTCTGAACTCAATGGTTCTTTCAATGCCCCTTCGGATTTAAATATTTTGTCGTACTTTGCCATAATGAATGACTACCTCCGTCATTTCTTGTGTAATTGCAGATGTGAGAATGCTATTTATTGGGTAGTGTAGCAAGATAAGCAGCTTTGTACTCTCTGAAAAATTGGGGAGACATCAGTCAAGTTATAAAAATCACTTATTACACCAAATACTTGTACACCTCCAGAGGTAAACATTCCTTAAATATCGCCATCTAGTTAATTGTTTGTAATTATGTAAAGGTTATAGTGTTGACAAAGCTCAGGAGTTTCCGTTTAAATTCCTCGGCTTCTTCTTTGATAGATCCAGGAATTTCGTCATCAAAAAAACTGTGCTGGCTGTTGACAATGTACAAAAAATCACCATAGATAAATGCTAACAAGCCTCGATAAGCATTTAATCGTACAGCAGTGCCATTGTTTTGTGTCTTTGAAATTGTTGAACCTTCAGGCATATCGATCAATGTAAAGTAAGCACCCTCTAGCGTATCTGGCAAATATTCGGTGTAACCGACAGAAGCATCTGGTAAATTAGCAGCAATTACACCTGGCACATACTTGTTTAGAAGAATGGATCGCAGATATTCTTCTTGTCCTACAGCATCAATTTGGATAAATTCTTGAGAGGGTAGAGAATAATAATCAATTCTTAACAACGTGCCAAAGTCATCAGAAAAGCTAACTGCCCCTTCTTGACTGTCAATCCTACCACCTTGCTGGAGACTGACAGGGACTACAACTGTAAAGTTACCTAAAGGCGATTCATATATTTCCTGATTAAAGTCTTGTTCAAAAACTCTTTCATATTCGTCATTGCTATCTTCTTCCTCTTCTAATTCTTCAAAAGAGTTAATTACTTCCTCTATTACTTCTTTTGCCTCTTCATTTTCAATTTCTAGACCTGCCTGTAAATTTTTGAGCAAAGTGATTTTACTCTCAGGAATTTTTAATTCTTCCTCGTCTACTAATACACTCACCCCCGCAGCAAAACCATCCAAAATTAATTCATCTGCTAAACATTCATAAGCAGTATTAAACAGCGTCCCAATTCCTTCATCTTCCGCAAGAGATATAAGTTTATCAACTATTTCTAACAATTCGTCATCTGAATATTCTTCAAAAATTTCAAATCCCCACAAGATATCTACCAAAAAATCTGCATCTACCTTTTCTAAAGAAGAATCAGCAACTGCTGTGACAACTGCGATCGCAGCCACTGCTTCTTCCGCAGTCAGTGATTCCTCTAAAACCTCTTCTGAGTTAAATATTCTGTCGTACTTACTCATGAATTTCTCTCCCTCACTTGTTGAGTCATTGAAAATATTTAGGTGCCATTGGGTAGTGTACCAACGGCAGCAGTCATTATTCCTCAATCTTTAAACTCAATCAAATAAATAATGGATGACTATATAAAGGGTGACTTTATAATCTTTGCTTAACTATAGACTTTAATAAATTAAGGGTTAGAGATTAATGTTGACATCAATCATCGTATTGATTTAAGAAGATTTGTTGTATTTAGTACTTGTACTTAATGTTTTGTAATAAAAATAACTTATATTTCATTTACAAGCTTAATAAAACAGTAAAAAAATATACATTTATTATAATTGTTATAGTTACATAGCATACTAGTGATCTTATATGTTTTGTGTATTAATAATGAGTAAAATATTTGTATAAAATTATACGTAATAAATATAGCTATTTGGATTGACAGAGTTTACTATAATATAAAAACACTGACAGTAAGTTGAAACTACTGGTTATTTATTTACAAATTTATATTTACTTAAATAATATACTATAAGTATCTCTAGACACTAGTAAATTCAAATGACGTCTATTGTAGACATTGACAATCTTGAAACGAATATACCGGATAGACCTCCTGTAGTTCTTACATCCGAGTTACGAAAAGTATACAGTACAGGTTTCTTCTTAAATCAAAAAGTCGCATCTCTCAAAAGCTGTTCTTTAGTAGTTTACAAGGGAGAGACTTTTGGGTTGCTTGGACAGAATGGTGCTGGTAAAACCACGTTGTTAAAATTATTACTAGGGGTTATCCGTCCTTCTTCTGGCCGAGGATTGTTGTTGGGTAAACCATTGGGCGATCGCGCTGTCAAGCAACGAATTGGTTATTTACCAGAAAATCCCTACTTTTATGATTATTTAACTGGTTGGGAATTTTTGCAGCTAGCGGCTGGGCTATTCCAAATTCCCAGAAGTGTGCAAAACCGACGGATTCCCGAACTGCTAGATTTAGTTGGCTTATCTCAGGCTGATGCTCGTAAAAAGCAAATGCGTCGCTACTCTAAAGGTATGCTTCAGCGTGTAGGTATGGCACAAGCACTAATTAACGATCCAGAAGTAGTGTTTTTGGATGAACCTATGTCTGGTTTAGATCCAGTTGGACGTTGTCAAATGCGAGAGATTATTTTATCTCTCAAAGCTGCTGAAAAAACAATTTTTTTCAACAGTCATGTGCTTAGTGAAGTAGAACTAATTTGCGATCGCGTTGCTATTCTTGCCCAAGGTAAATTAATTTGCTCTGGTTCCCTCAATGAACTTCTTGGAACTTGTGAAACCTATCAAGTTCAAGGACAAGGTGGAGATTGGGAAATTTTGCAAAAATGGCTTCCTAATATAAAATTTCAGCCAGATACTTCTTGGGAGGGTGAATTGCAAGGAGATATGTATGATTTTGTTGCCAGTCTTAATCTTATGGGTGGAAGAATTTTGGCGATGAAATTGTTTCGTCCTTCTCTAGAAGAGTTTTTTATCCAACAAATTCAAAAACACAAAAACTTAGTTAATTAAACTTGATGATGTATATCTTTATCAATGCTTACATAAACCTTTGCAGCAATTTTACAAAATAACAAGCATTATAGTGTTCCCATGTTGCATGGGTGTTGCATGAGTGTTGCATATAAAGGCTAATGAAAGCTTGTATAAGAGATTCGTTTTTACTTTAACTTAGAAATGAAAGCTATTAAAGTCAAGCTGTTTTTCATCTAGATTATAATTCAGTAAATCTTCGTATTGCTACTTGTTTATCTTTTGATGTAAACAGGTACAGATAAATGTTATGATTGGCACAAATATTTTTTTATTTTACTAGATTCACAGGAGACTTCTTTAAACTAACTTCACTAAAAATTCAATTCCAATATATAATTATTATCCTGAGAAACACGGTTTTTTCGGAAAATTAAGATTATTGAGGAACTCAAATACTTAAGTATAGTCAATATATTGATTGATTAGACAACACTTTAGTTCATGGTTGTAGTGTGAGGACTGTATGCTCAACGCTTGTTTGCTTAAAATTATCAGCCAGCCTGTTTTAGGTCTGGCATTGTTAACAGCTTTCTCTGTAGTTTTTCCTAAGGCTAGTTTTGCTCAACAAGTACAACCCACAGCTCCATCTTCACAACCGATATTTCGACCTACACAACCAACAACTACGCCTTCACAACCGATATTTCAACCTTCGCAACCTGTACAACCTGTAGTTCCGCCCTCACAACCTGTAATTCCAAGCTCACAACCTGTAGTACCGCCTTCACAATCTATTCCCTCACCTACGTCTACGCAAATAGACACCAACTATACATTAGGTGGTGGCGATCGCATTCGCGTCAACGTATTTGAAGTTCCCGAATATACAGGCGAGTATACAGTTCCTCCTGGTGGAGCAATTAACCTACCGTTGATTGGTAGTGTGCCAGTGGAAGGACTAACGCCAGAACAAGCAGCTGACGATATTTCGCAAAGATATTCTCGCTTTCTCAAGCGTCCCCTGATTTCAGTGAATCTTTTAGCACCTCGTCCCATCAATGTCACTGTTGCAGGAGAGGTGACACGTCCAGGAGCTTATGCCCTTAGTTTACAAGGAGGTGCAGGTGATAATCCTGGGGTACAGTATCCAACAGTATTAGCGGCACTAACTACAGCTCAGGGAATTACTCAAGCAGCAGATGTTACTAGAGTACAATTGCGACGACGGCTTGGTCGCGGGCCAGAACAAATAGTTAATTTAGATTTACGGGATTACTTACAATCAGGCAGGTTGCCGCAGGATGTAACATTAAGGGACGGCGACACCATTTTTGTACCAACAGCAACTACTTTAAATTTAGCAGAAGCTCGTAATTTATCTGCTGCTAGCTTTGCTGCTGATCCCACCAGACCTCGTTCAGTAGCTGTTGTGGGTCAAGTTTACCGCCCAGGTACCTATCTTATTACTCAAGGAGGCGCAGATACTGGTGGCGCAGATAATACTGCTGGTGGTGGAACTGGTGCGGCTGTCGCCTCTGGACAACCAACTTTGTCAAGAGCAATTCAACTTGCTGGAGGAATTAGACCAGAAGCTAATATCCGTAATATTATAGTCCGTCGCCCGACAAGAACTGGGACAGAACAAACAATTAATATTGATATGTGGAGATTGTTGCGAGAGGGTGACACCAATCAAGACATCATTGTACAAGAAGGAGATACGATTTTTATTCCCACTGCCACTGCCACTACACTGAATACAGCAGAATCTCAAGAATTAGCTCAAACTACTTTATCTCCGTCAACAATTACAGTTGGTGTGGTTGGGGAAGTCAAAACTCCAGGCAGATTACAACTTCTGCCCAACAGTACTTTGAATCAGGCTGTACTTGCGGCTGGTGGATTTAATGATGCCAGAGCAAGTAGTTCTGCTGTAGATTTAATCCGTCTCAATCCGAATGGTTCTGTAACCAAACGTAAAGTAAAAATGGATTTTTCTGCTGACATTAACGACAAAACCAATCCCATCCTCCGCAATAATGATGTTGTGGTAGTTTACCGTTCTGGAGTAGCTAAAACTGGTGATTCAGTGGGTGCTATCTTCAATCCTATCGGTACAGTCTTCGGTATTATCAGAAGTATATTCACTGGCTTTTAGGTGTATCTTTAACTGGGGGCGCTTTTCAATCACACTAGTCCCCAGACTTGTGATGGAAACAAAAGTTGTGAATAATCAGTTATTAGTTATTAGTTACCAATAACTAATTAACTAATGACTAATATAAAATCTCAAATGGATAGATATCGGCGTCAGGTATATTGGCTGCGAGGAATATTGTGCTGTCTTACCATTGCCTGCGGTGGGAGTGTAGGAATGCCTCCTACTCTTGCAGCAGAAACAGTTACTATTGTTTTAGGGCCGTTTCAGCAGTCTGTCGCGATCGCCGATTTAGAAAAATTTGCCAAAACTGGAAAACTGCCAGACAATCTACAATTATTTTCATCGATACTGACGCCGCAAATTCGAGAATTGCTGACAAGACGTTTGCAAGTAGATCCGGCTTTTGCTGATAAACTCTTTGATGAATTGAACCGTAACCCAGCAGGCAAAAAATTTGTCTCATCATTAACAGCAGCAATTCCAGGCAGTAGCATTGAAAGCCTACAAGCAGCGATGAATATAGCGCTAAGGCAAGCCAATGGTTTGAGTCCATTGGGTTTCTTGCGGGCATATCCAGGGGATAATATTACCGTAGATGCTTCCCAAGTTGTGTCTTTGGCAGTGGAATTCAATCCTAATTACTGGCAAAGTCAAGTGTTCGGAGCCTTATTAGCACGGGAATCATCTATTGCAAATAGTAATCTTTTTCAAAAAAAATTAGATCCCGCAGTGATCGGTAAAGAAACAGTTCAGCAACAAACATTTATTTTGCAGGATCGACAGCGAAATCGTAGCATACCTGTGGATATTTATTGGGGTAGCAGTAAGGCGCAAGATCCACTAGTTGTCATATCTCCCGGATTTGGAGCAAGCCGCAGATTTTTTAGTTATTTAGCACGTCATCTTGCTTCTCACGGTTTGACTGTTGCCGCCCTTGAACATCCAGATAGCAACGTTGCTGCTGTAGCAAGAGCTAACAATAAAGCGAGTTTAGCAAAATTATTACCAGCCTCTGAATTTGTAAATCGACCAAAAGATATTAGTTTTTTGCTCAATGAACTGGCGATATTAAACAATCAAACAGGCTCCCTGCAAGGAAAATTAAATACAGAAAAAGTAACAGTGATTGGGCATTCTTTGGGGGGTTATACTGCCTTAGCTTTGGTGGGAGGAGAGATTGACTTGCCACAGTTACGGCAATTCTGCCAAAATTCTTTAACTATCGGTGAAGCTCCTGGTGACTGGTTGCAATGTGCAGCAGCTTCTTTGCCAGGGAAAAAACTACAACTCAAAGATGAAAGAGTAAATAGTGCGATCGCACTTAATCCTCTGGTTGGCAATCTGTTTGGAAAAAACGGGTTAACTCAAGTTAATAAGCCAGTCTTAATTTTAACTGGAACCGAAGATGCCCTTACCCCAGCCTTGAAACATCAAATAGCACCTTTTAGCAAATTGCAGGGTGAAAAGTATTTATTAAGTGCAATTGGTGGTACTCATTTGAGTATTAGCGATCCAAAATATTTGGGAATTAATGCTAATACCATCGTCAAAGAACGACGGGGTGAAGAAACTAAAGCTTTACGCCAGCTATTGCAGGGTGTGAGTTTAGCATTTGTCAAACAACTGACACCAGAAGCAAAAACTTACCAACAGTTTCTTACATCGGCTTATGCTCAATCTCTATCTACATCTCAACTGCCGTTAAGTCTTGTCTCTGAGTTACCAGCTAATCTCAAATCTTGGTTAAAGTTAGTGGAGAGTAATTAATAAAGAACCGTAAATAACAATTGTGAGATTTCGCATTGGCTGTAACTACCGAGATAGATTCGGTTCGGTAACTGCTGGAAAACTTTTAAAATTGCGCCGCACCCAATCCATTCCTACTTCATTATTCAACTTGATTTGTTGTATTGTATCGGTATAAATCTTACCTAAAATCTTTGCGTCTTGATCTACAACTACATCAATCAACTTCAACAGATTACTTTTTAGCAAGTGTGCAATCGGAGAATACGCTTTCATATACATCAACACAAACACACGAGATTGACGATCTGCTTCTGGAAGATAGAAGTGGCATTCCTTCAAGCTCAACAACTTATTGTCGGCGTGCAGCAATCCCATGAATGGGAAAAAGTTTTCTAGATGTGCCTCCAGCACCTTCGGCATCGCAAGTAAACCGGGGTTTTTTAGAATGTCGCGAAATTTCGGTTGTTTTCTAGGTTGCGATAAGTAAGCGTGAGAATGTAACCCCTCATCAACAAACCGCTTCACTACCACTTGTTCAATCTCAAATAATTCTCGATGAGTTCCATTTTGGTGATTGTAGTCATGCATATTCAGCAGCAAGCTCAGAATATCGGTTGAAATAGTACGTTCTCCCGTGACTCCGATAAAATCGTACTCTGCCGCAATCTCATTCATGAGTGTTGGAATTGGGATCTGCGGTTTATATCCGCCATAAGACCAGATAAAATCTCCTTGGATAATTAACTTCAAAGGTTGGATAAGCGATTTGGTTAGTTTGTTGGAACCTGGTAAAAATGTACAGCCTAAATGGTCAAATTCCAACGCATGAAAGGGGCAAGCGATCGCGCTACTGCCATCCGATTTAGTTACACACCACCCCTGTGATAGCATTGCACCCATGTGAGGACAAGCATTAGGCAAGGCGCTAATTTTGCCATGACTGTCTTGCCAAAGTACGTAATCATAACCCAATAGAGAAATCTTCATTGGCTGATTGGGCTTTAGCATGGAACGATGCGCCAAAAGCCACGGTGCGCCTTGTAGTTGCTTCATAGCTACGAAGATAAACTTACTAACTAATTAGTAAGTTTATCAATTGCTTGCCATGACGTCAATTCAAAGGTAGAGTGACCTCAACCTAGTTGCCTATTTGGTACGATAGAAAAACAAATGACTAATTAAGATCCAGTGGTTCGATCCAGTAAAAGAGCTGCGAAATCTGTCCGCCCAGTTCGAGATGCCCAGATGACACAACGGCAAATTTTGGATGCGGCAGAACATGAATTTTCACGGCATGGCTTAAACGGTGCGCGGATGAGCGCGATCGCTAATCGTGCCAAGGTGACAACAGCAACACTTCATTACTATTTTGAGAGTAAGGAGAGCTTGTATAAAGCAGTCTTGCAACGTCCGGTTGATGAAGTTCAAACTCTGCTTGGGCAATTGAACTTTGATGCTTTATCCCCCGAAGAAGCCCTTAAACAGATTATCCGGATTGCGATTACCAATGAAGCTCAAAATCCCCAACGTCAAATGCTGTGGTTTCAGGAAGCAAGTCAAAATCAAGGAGCCTATTTCAAGGAATGCAATGTTCTGAGTCTCCATGAACATCTACTCAAAATTTTAGAGCGAGGCATCGCAGGAGGGTGTTTTCGCCCCCTCCAACCTTTTTTGGCACTTACCCATATCTTGAGTGTTTGTCTGTTTTATTTCACAGTGCATGAAAACTGGAAACATCTAACGCCAAATATTGATCGGCTTAGTCAAGAAATGATTGAGGAACATACCCAAGAAGCGATCGCTTTTATTTTGGCAGGTGTGAGGCGATCGCATCCATAAGCGGAAAGGCTTACCTGAGTTATAAATACCAACAGACTTTCTTGAAATAGAGGCGGTGACACGGGGACTTAAATTTTCATGCCTGGTAGTGAAACTTGGTTTATTGTGTCTGCCTTTGCTCGATCCTAAAGAATTTAATTTTACCGAAGTCGCCTCAGCACATCGATACGCTGAATCTGGGAACGCAGTCGGCAAAGTGACATTAACCGTGTAGAGGTGAACCACACAACTTTATAAAATAAATTCCTCCAGTGGGTTCGTTACTGCTCTTGATTATTTATTGTTTGCTAAAGTAGAGTCTTCGTATCCTGTCACTACAACGATATAAACCGACAACTCGACCTTCTTGATCTCGCACAAATTCAAACTTATCTGCATATATATCTGTACATATAAGATATATAAGAAAGAGGTCTTGCCCAGCAACTCTGAGATGAGATGGTGAATAGCCTTTGCTCTTAAAATATAATTTATTATTTGCTAAAGTTATTTTAAAGTCAGACTCTAATTCAGCAGAATAATAAGTACCAAGATAATCTGTCAATAAATCTTTTGGAGAATCTAGCATTTTTTCAAGAGTGGAGATTTTAATTTCATTGCCAATATCTACTTTGACTATCATTCGAGTAAAATCTTCAAAAAACTCAATGTCATAGTCAATCTCATTATCAACAGATTGAAAATGGTTGGTGTCAATTGGAACAATTTGAAAATACATCCATGCTAATTTAGCCATTAATTTTCCATCTTTTATCTCTAACTTCCATATGCTTCCAGTCGTGGGATTATAATAAAATCCAGTTTTTAGTTGTAGTTCATCTACGGGTAAAATAATAGAGCTAATAGAACACGAAATAGGTTTAACGATATCTTCAATATAATCATTTTCTAAATATATATCAGCAACTTGAAAAGCTAATTTCGTTGGATTAATCGTACTTAAATTAGCCAGACAGATAACAGAAAATTGGCAATCAGGAAATCGAACAAAGTCACTCCGATAACCTGTCCAAGAGCCTCCATGACTAACTGTTTTCAAGCCGCCGCGATTGCCAATCTGCAACCCAAATGAACCTGATATAACTTTGCCATTATTGAGTTTGCGCAAAGTAGTGACCTCTTCAATTAAATCTTGTCCATAGCCACCTAAGATATTGTGGTAGAAGTTTCGATCCCAAAGTAGTAAATCTTCAATCGTCGTGTAAAGCTGCCCATCTCCACAGAAATCGTGAAAAGACATATCGAGCTGGAAACCACCTCCATCTTTTGGAGCGTATCCATTGGCTCTATTTTCCACGATTTCCTTGAAGTTATCGTGAAAATGGGTATTTTGCATTCCTAGCGGAGCAAAAATATATTCTTGAGCAAATACACGTAAAGATTTGCCAGAGACGCGTCTCACAATTTCTGCTAGTAAAATGTAGCCAGAATTGCAATATAATTGCTCAGTTCCAGGTTCAAAATTTAAGTTTTGTTGTCGAGAAATTAAGGCAATAATTTCTTCGTTTGAATACTTATTTTCAAACATCACTCCAGCAAAGAACATCAAAGCCAAATAGTCGCGCAAACCACTGGTGTGTTCGAGTAAATGACGAATAGTAATAGGCTGACTATATTGAGGAATTTCTGGAATATATTTTTGCAATTCGTCATCTAAATTAATAAAATTTTGTCTGGCTAGTAAAACGATACATATTGCTGTAAATTGCTTGGAGTTAGAAGCGATATCAAAGACAGAATTAAAGGAAATAGGAATTTTATATTCCAAGTTAGCCATACCATAACCGCGCTGATAAATTGTCTCCCCATTCTGAATAACAGCAAGAGCACATCCGGGAGAATCAGGTTTATCCCACTGGATGAATAATTCATCGACTTTAGTAATGAGTGACATTATTTATTTACTTCTGACATATTTCCATCTGCCCCTACCCTCTGTCTTCACCTACCCCGATCGCTTTCTAAATCATCAATCACTTTTTCCATATACCATTCTTCAGACATACCGGGATAGTATCTTTTTGCCTGCTCAATCAGTCGTTGGGCAATTTCCCAATATCCTCCCACCAACCTCAACAGGCGCTGTCGCAGTATGTTATGCCTTGCCTGTTTAAGTTCAGAGCTAGGAGACTGAATTTTTTTCAGACTATCTAGCACTTGTTGGTAATTTCCCCAATCTTCTTTTTCACAAAAAATACTTGCTGCTCGCTGATAATCTGCAATAGCATCTTGCATTTCTTCTAAGTGAGCGTAGGCAATACCGCGATTGTAGTAAGCTTGGGCATCATCGGGATTAATTTGCAGTACTTGGGTATAATCTTGAATGGCTGCCAAATAATGGCCCATTGCTCGATAGGTATTTCCTCTGGCAATATAAAGCAGCGCATCCTGTGGTTGAATTTGGAGTGCTCGGTTAAAATCAGCGATCGCCCCTTGATAATCTCCTAAATGAAAACGCGCTCTACCTCGATTGCGGTAAACGATTGAATCTTGGAAATTCAATAGCAGTGCTTGGTTAAAGTCAGCGATCGCCTCCCGATAATTTTCTTGTTTGCAACGCACAACTCCGCGACAGCAATAAGCTTGGGCATCCTGGGGATCGACTTGCAACGCCCAGTTTAAATCTTCTAATGCTTGGCGAATATCTCCCTTTTCTGCCTTCTCCAACAATTGGGTTAAATATGCCTGTGGTGATTGAATTGATGAAGCTTGAGAACTTACCTGCCGTACCAGAACAGGTTTTTCTTTTGGTTGTAGTTCCTTAATTTTTTCCAAACAAAGGCGGCAGTTTTCTTTATCTTTTTGCTGTAGATATAATTCTGCAGCTTTTTTAAAGTTAGCGATCGCATCTTGGATATACCCCTGTTTGCGGTGTATTATTGCCCGTAAATTATAAGCTGAAGCATAATTAGAGTTCAAAAAAATAGCTTGATTTACGTCTGTCAGCGCTCCTGGGAAATTTTTTAGCCCTACTCGTGCTAAAGCGCGACAATAATAAGCCTCTATACTTTTGGGATTTCGCTTTAGAGCTTCCGTGTAATCAGAAACAGCTTGGAGAATATCTCCTAAATCATAGTATGCCAAACCTCTTTGCAAGTAAGCTTCAGCAAAGTAAGGATTTAGCCCTATAGCACTGTTAAATTCCTCAATCGCCCCAGCCCAGTCTTTTTGTCTAGCTTTTTCTAATCCCCGATTGTAAAAATCATCATTCATAGCGCTTATTAAACTCAGCTAGTTGATGTTTAAGATATATTGCGATAGTCTGTCTTATACGATTTTGGAAAATGGAATTGAAAATCGCCTTGGTGTATCCTGGTTCCGTAAATCCATCTGCCCTTAATCATTTTTTAAATTGGTATTAGTTGCTCATCCCTATTTTGTATATATTCATGCCGACTCAACCTATTTCCTATTTTCGACAAAACATCATAAATTTGCCAAAAATGAGGAGAGCGAGTAAGAGAAGGGCAGGGGCAGACAAGGAGACAAGGAGACAATGCACCTTGAATTATTAGCGATGCGTTGCGCTTGGCGACAACACACCCTACACTTAATTTGTCTTTACATAGTTATAAATATTTGCGCCTACCCACATAGAGTAAGGGCGGGTTTAGAAGATAGATTCTCGGTTTTAATCCAAAAATCATCAACAAAACCCTCACGGCAGTCGCTACAACGGAGGGAACCCTCCGAAGTCGCCCCAACGAGGGGAAGCCCCGCACTGCGCTTCTCTCAACAACGCGCTGCCTCCCCTACCAATGACTATTGACAAATAACTAATGACTACTGAATATCTTTACCGCTACCCACCCTTATATTCTGGTATCCTATTAAGACGCTACAAACGCTTTTTTGCTGATGTTCAACTTGCTTCTGGAGAGATTGTAACAGCACACTGCCCGAATACTGGCCCTATGACAGGAGTTTGCATTCCTGGTAATACAGTGCAGCTTTCTAAAAGTGACAGCCCAAACCGTAAATTAGCCTACACTTGGGAAATGATTCAAGTGTATGATAACGAACCGACTTGGGTTGGTGTCAATACTGCTTTACCTAATCGAATTATTAAGTTAGCTTTAGAAAAGTATCTTTTCCCAGAATTGGGTGAGTATAGTCAAATTCGTGGTGAAGTTGTTTACGGACAAGATAAAAAAAGTCGAGTAGATTTTTTTCTCTCTTCAACTCCACCAGAAATTCAAAACTTAAATCAGCTGCAACTGGACTCAGAAAATAATAAGTTGCTTGAAGAACCAGCAGTAGAAGATATTAATTCGGTAATAATTGATAAAAATCGGCCGATTTATTTAGAAATTAAAAACACTACTTGGGTAGAAGGCAAATTAGCGCTCTTTCCCGACACGGAAACAACACGGGGACAAAAACACCTGCGAGAATTGATTGCACTGTTACCTCAATGTCGTGCAGTGATGCTTTACTTTATCAACCGGGGCGATTGCGATGAGTTTACTCCAGGCGATCGCGCCGATCCTGTATATGGTAAGTTACTGCGAGAAGCTTTTGCTCTGGGTTTAGAAGTTTTACCCTGTCGTTTTGAAGTTTCACCGATTGGTATTCGCTACTTAGGTTTGGCAAAACTCAAAATTTAACAAAAAAGAATACTCTGTGGAAAGCCGTATTCTCCGATCAGCCGAGTGAGATTTGGTGATGTTTAGAAAAGTTTCAAACAGCGCGTTTCTACATTAGCCGCACTCTTCTGGGGTGTTGGAATATCTAGAATACATATTTCACATCTTGCACCTTGCCCTTAAAACCTCTGGAGCTTCAATTCCAGGCTTATAGTTAACTGACTTTAGCTTGAAGCCTAGAAATTTATTTCTTAGCGGACAAGGGCATAGATAAAAGATATGAGTAACTTTACATTATGAGTTCTGATTATCAAGAGGACTTTCTAAAAATTTATGTCAGTATAGATTTATAAGATATGAAAATGACACTCTACAATTATGCAACACAATGCAACAGATATTATAGCAATAAATAACTAACTTATTGGATAATTTTACATATGAAAATCAGAACTATTACTACGGGTATACTACTACAATCTCCTCAAGAAATAGACAAAATTAAACAAGCTGTTGAATTTAATCAGCAAGCAAAATATTTGTTTGAAAAATCTGGCTATGAAGTTCAAACAACGAGGATAGCTACAAATTCTTGGGAAGAATATCTACAAAACTTATCTACAAACGAAATTATTAGTAAAATTCAAAGTCTAGAAAATATTTGCCAAGAATTAAATATCAGTTTTTTCAATATTGGTTATGCTAATCAACTTCAAACAATTGCAATCATTCCAGATATAAACAAAAATACATCAGTTATTTACGCTTCCAGTAAAATTGGAGACAGCAAAACAGGTATCAACTTTGAAAATGTGTGGGAATCAGCAAAAGCGATTAAACGTATATCCCAAGAAAGCGAAAATGGTTATGGCAACTTTCGTTTTTGTGCTTGGGCAAACTGTAAATCTGGCACACCATTTTTCCCTACTGCTTACCATAAGGGTGATACATCTTTTGCTATTGGCATAGAATGTAGTGACTTAGTGATGAAAGCTTTCTCACAAGCTCAAAACAAACCTGAAATTGCAGAGAAAAACCTCCAATTACTTTTAGCAGAAGAATTAAAGCAAATAGAATATATTGCTGAGAAAATATCTAAAAAGTTTGCTCTTAAATACAAAGGTATTGATACATCTCTGACATCACCATTAGATAAAAAGGAAAGTATTGCTTTCGCTTATGAAAAACTTATGGACGGCAAGTTTGGACATCAAGGGACACTTTTCATTTCTAGTATGTTAACTCGTGTTTTGAAAAATGTACCAGTCAAAATTTGTGGTTACTCTGGTTTAATGCTTCCTGTTTGTGAAGATGTGGGTTTAGCAGTCAGAGCTAACGAGCAAACCTTCGATATTACTAATTTATTATTGTATTCCGCAGTCTGTGGTTGTGGACTTGATACAGTACCGATTCCAGGTGATATTACAATCGAAAAAATTGCAGCCATATTAATTGATATGGCAACTTTAGCCATTAAGCTAGATAAACCTTTGTCAGCAAGATTATTTCCAATTCCTGGTAAAAAAGCTGGGGAAATGACAATATTCAATTCCCCATATCTTGTAGACTGCAAAATATTTGCTGTTAATTGAGTAGAAATGGTATTACCTAATGAATTGCTTATGCTATGAAAACACAGATCCCCGACTTCTCTAAAAAGTCGGGGATCTTAAAGAGAGCATTTTACTACTTAATCTGAAAGCAAGCTTGGTGAAGTTAGTACAAAAACATCTCTTGTACCTACACCTTCAGCAATTGGTTTAACAGGAGTGGTAAAGTGGAAAAATTCATGGTCGTTGATGAGAAGAAGTTCACCTGGATTCAAAATTTTGCTAAATACAGGCTTCTCTTTTTTAGTAGTGTATAAATGTGTTTCTCCACCTTGAATGTTGTGTCTATCAACAGAGAAGATACCGATAAAATCAGTGCCGTCTCTATGAATACCTTCAGGTGCTGGATTACCAAAATTATCCGGCGAGCAAGTAGTTCTAATTTGATGTACTCCTATTTCTGCCTCTGGATGTAGTTTACAAGAATCACTAAATGCTAGGATCATGTTTCTAAATATATCCTGTTCTATAAGCACATTATCTAATTCTGCAAACTCTCTTTTGATATCACCCACCAAAGGATTATAGTCTTTACTTTGAAAGAGATATCCATGAGGCAATTTAATTACACTATCTCCGGAAACTATAAAACGCGATAATCTTCTATAGCGATATTTACCTTGAATGTAAGGATCGACAGGTAGATTGTCAAAAAATGGTTTGAAACCTTCTGGATTGATAGAATTTACCTTTCTTAAAGTAAAAAGAAAAGCATATTCTAATTCTGTTGATCCCAGAACTTTTTGCATAGGATTTACCTCCTCGCATATTCAAGCTCTCCCTAATTTTTTAATGGGAGGCTTATTACTTATACTCCTAGTCTAGGCTATTTTTTATTAAACTGTCGTCAAGTAAACTACAGAAATTGTCATTTTATGGTATAGAAGGTTTCGTAATCTCTCAATCCTAATATTATTCTCGGCACTGTTGCTGTCTTAAGGACATACTCTGCATGGTGATGAAAACTGGCAGGCTCCGCCTCATGTTCATCAGGCGGAGCCGGGGAAAGATACAATGTGAAATTAATATCTTTTAAATATTAATGAGAAGACAAAAATATATTGGACATACTTAAGCAGCTTTGTCTACTGTGGTAAATAAGGAGATTCAAAATAAATATTCCTATTCCAAAGTTTCTCGCAGATTAGCCCTTCTGTTAGAGGAGGGGTAAAAAGAAACCCCTTTCATAGCTGATAAAGCTTGGCAGTGGGTAATTCACTTTTTTGATACTATCTAAAGATGCTACGGCTAAAAACGAATTTCAATATGAGCAAAGGTACACTTTTTGATAAAGTTTGGGACTTACATACAGTTGGTACACTTCCTTCGGGACAGACGCAACTATTGATTGGGCTACACCTGATTCATGAAGTTACCAGTCCCCAAGCCTTTGCTATGTTACGGGAACGAGGCTTAAAAGTACTTTTTCCAGAGCGGACGATCGCCACAGTAGATCATATTGTGCCGACAACCAATCAAGCACGTCCGTTTGTTGATATTCTGGCAGAGGAAATGATGCAAGCGCTAGAGCGCAACTGTCAAGAAAACGGTATTACTTTCTACAATATTGGCTCTGGCAGTCAGGGAATTGTCCATGTGATTGCACCAGAGCAAGGACTTACCCAACCGGGAATGACGATCGCCTGTGGTGATAGTCATACTTCAACTCATGGAGCATTTGGAGCGATCGCCTTTGGTATCGGTACCAGTCAAGTCAGGGATGTTCTTGCTTCCCAAACCCTTGCCCTCTCTAAACTCAAAGTTCGCAAAATTGAAGTCAACGGCACTCTCAAACCTGGTGTCTATGCCAAAGACGTGATCCTGCATATCATCCGTACTCTTGGCGTCAAAGGTGGTGTGGGATACGCCTACGAATATGCAGGCACTACCTTTGAGCAAATGAATATGGAAGAGCGGATGACTGTCTGCAATATGTCCATTGAAGGCGGTGCTCGTTGCGGTTATATCAACCCCGATCACGTTACCTACGAATACCTCAAAGGTAGAGACTTTGCCCCCAAAGGTAAAGATTGGGAGCAAGCAGTTGCTTGGTGGGAGTCCATCAAAAGTGATGCCGATGCCGAGTACGATGATGTGGTAGTTTTCGACGCTGCCGACATTCCTCCTACCGTCACTTGGGGCATCACCCCCGGACAAGGCATTGGTATTAACCAGTCTATACCTGTTCCCGAACAACTACCTCCAGACGATCGCCAAATTGCTGAAGAAGCTTACAGCTATATGGATCTTGCTCCTGGTAAGCCAATTTGTGGCACTAAAGTCGATGTCTGCTTCATTGGCAGTTGTACCAACGGACGAATTAGCGATTTGCGCGAAGCTGCCAAAGTTGCCAAAGGACGTCATGTTGCCCAAGGAGTAAAAGCCTTCGTAGTTCCTGGCTCCGAACGAGTGAAACAGCAAGCACAAGCCGAAGGATTAGACAAAATCTTTACCGCCGCAGGATTTGAGTGGCGTGAACCGGGATGCTCAATGTGTCTTGCCATGAACCCCGACAAATTAGAGGGACGTCAACTAAGTGCTTCTTCCTCTAATCGTAATTTTAAAGGTAGACAAGGTTCAGCCTCCGGCCGCACTTTACTGATGAGTCCGGCAATGGTTGCGGCAGCAGCAGTTAAAGGTGAAGTAATTGATGTGCGTGAGTTGTTGTAAAGGTGATTGGGTATTGGGTAATGGTGATTAGGGATTGGGTATTAGGATCTCTTTATTCCTAGTCCCTAGCCCCTAGTTCCTAGTCCCTAGCCCCTAGTCCCTAGCCCCTAATCCCTAAAAGAATATTATGGTAAGTGAAGTTAAAACAATTTCCGGGTGCGGTATTCCTTTAGTCGGCAATGACATTGATACCGATCGCATTATTCCTGCTCGTTTTTTGCGCTGTGTCACTTTTGATGGCTTGGGCGAACACGCTTTTGCTGACGATCGCGTTGCACTAGGTGGGCAACATCCCTTTGATCAAGTGCAGTATCAAGGGGCAAAGATTTTGGTTGTCAATCGTAACTTTGGCTGTGGTTCTTCGCGGGAACACGCACCCCAGGCGATCGCTAAATGGGGAATTCAAGCACTTGTCGGTGAAAGCTTTGCAGAAATCTTTTTTGGTAACTGTGTGGCAATGGGAATTCCCTGCGTGAGTGCGGATGCAAATACTGTTAAACAACTGCAAGATATTTTGGCTGCTCATCCTCAAGCACCCATGACAGTTAACTTAGAAGCTATGCAGGTGCAATGTAGCGAGTTTTCTGCTCCTATTTTTATGAGCGAAGGTGCCAAAAATATGTTTGTTTCCGGTACTTGGGATGCTTGCGGACAGTTGGTGGCTCATGCCGATCAAATTCGAGCAACAGCAGCAAACTTGCCATATTTAAATTGGAATCAGGTTGCAGCAAGTTAACTGTCAATAACTGAGAGCAGGCTGATATCTCCTCGTTACTCAATGGCATAAATATTTAGTGTGGCGATCGCATTTTTTATGTCTGTAGTCTTACTTAACTTAAGAGTGATATCAGTTACTCTAGGACTTGATTACTTAGCAAAAGAGCGAGCGCAACTTATCGTCTGAGGTGGTTTGTTGTAGAAGTTCGTCACCCATGCTGAAACTTTTGCAAAGACAATATGCTCACATATCAGCTTAAATAGATGTTGGGATGCACAAGCCTAGCAAGCTAAAAAATTTGCGATCGCATAAATTAGCAATGATAATTTTAGTCATGGGTGTTGCCGGTTCTGGAAAAACCACCATTGGAAAATTATTAGCGGATATTTTGCAATGGGATTTTTACGATGCTGATAATTTTCATTCGCCTGAAAATATCGAAAAAATGCAGCGTAGTATTCCTCTAGATGATGCTGATCGCTTACCTTGGCTACAAGACATACAAACAGCTATCAAAAAATGGTTAGAAGAAAATCAAAATGTTGTATTAGCTTGTTCGGCACTCAAAGCTAGCTACCGCCAATATTTTTTAATTGGCGATGAACGCATCAAGCTCGTGTACCTCAAAGGTTCTTTTGAGTTGATACAAAAACGTCTGCAAGAGCGTACAAATCACTTTATGCCCGCAAATCTCCTTAAAAGTCAGCTAGATACTCTTGAAGAGCCTGCTGATAGCTTATACATAGATATTTCCGCACCACCAGATGTGATCGTGCAAAATATTAGAGATGGGTTGGGGATTTAGGTGACTCATAGATGGAATTTAATTAAAGACGCGATCGCATTTGTATTCAAAAATCAAATACTAGTCCTATATTTCTTGATGGAGAGCGGAAATACAAAATCTGAAACATCAAAGAAATCTGCCATTCTGGCAACATATTCCATTGAAAACGGGTAATTTTGTTAATACATGCCGTCCTTTAGCGAATTGCGAAAACCTCCTCCCCCGGTAGATTACTATCGGGGTCTTTTATTGCTATTTCCAGATTGTATGATTTAAAACAGCTAATAATATAGTATTTTGCTGATTCATAAAAGAGTCTGGCGATCGCATTCCAATTCAAAATTAATCAGTAGCCTTCCTTCTGCCTACTGCCATTTGCCCTCTGCCTTTTACTCATTACCCCGCTTCACGTCGTTGTGGAATCCCTAGAAATTGTAAATTTCTAACCTTCATTGGTGTGGATGGGTATGGTGCTTCTGGGATAAGCAATTTATTTGCAGATTCTCGAATCAAGGTGTTACCTAATTGCTTGTAAACAGATTTTTTTATATTTGGCATACCCTCGACTACCACAGAATTCGCTTTACTTCCAGATAGAAAGTTAGTGTGCGGCTGAACACAAGGTTGTAAAGATGGTGCTGATATCAATGTTGTTTTGACAAGAGCAACGCCGAAGAAAGTAGATAATAACTGAGTTTTTGCACTTCACCTTGAGAACCCTCCCTGAAAGATGACTGTGACTTGTACTGGAGGTAGTCGATAATTTGCAGAATAAGAAACAATCGGGGAGAACTAGAGGAGATGATGAAAAAATTTTTTCGTCTCTGTACGGCAAATAGTTACGATCAACTCAAGCTACAATCTCTATATTTAGTTGCCAGTTCTGACGCAAACAAAATATTGCAATGCCCAGTCAGTCAGTTAGCACACCCAGAGCAGATATCTTGGTGATTGATGATACTCCGGAAAATTTGAACCTCTTATCTGCAATGTTGACGGAGCAGGGGTACAAAGTTCGCAGCGTGACTAAAGGTTCAACAGGATTGCGGGGAGCGACAGCAGCACCTCCGGATTTAATTTTGCTCGACATTAATATGCCGGAGATGAATGGTTATGAAGTCTGCGAACACTTGAAAGCAAATGAGCGCACCCGTGAAATTCCCGTCATTTTTATCAGCGCTTTAGGGGATGTGCTGGATAAGGTGAAAGGCTTTGCAGTCGGTGGAGTAGACTATGTCACCAAACCATTTCAAGTAGAGGAAGTTTTAGCCAGAATCGAAAACCATTTGACGATTCGGAGATTGCAGAAACAACTCCAAACACAAAATGAGCAACTGCAACAGGAAATTCACTCTCGTCAATTAGCAGAAGAGCGGTTTACTAAAGCCTTTCGCTCTAGCCCCAATCCCATCGCGATCGCCACATTAGAGGAAGGACAGTTTATTGATGTTAATCCCAGCTTTTTAAGATTTTGCGGCTATTCTCTGGAAGAAGTAATTGGGCATACTGCTACAGAACTAGACTTGCCATCTTCTTCCCAAACCCTCGCTCATATCATTCAAAAGTTCCAGGAAACAGGATCATTACACAACCAGGAAGTTGAATTTCGTACCAAGACAGGAGAGTTAAAAACTATACTGCTATCTATAGAATTTATTGATATAGCTAATGTGCAGTGTACCTTGTTGATTGCTAATGACATCACCGAACGTAAGCGCCTGGAAAACGAGTTTATTTCTTTGGTTAGCCATGAATTGCGTACACCTTTAACCTCAATTATGGGAGCATTAGATATCTTAGGCGCAGGCAAGCTGGGAACAATGAGCGAACAAGCACAAAAAGTTCTCAGCATTGCCATCAGCAATACCGAACGCCTGATCCGTCTAGTCAACGATATTCTCGACTTAGAACGGATGAAATCTAGCAAAATTGTTATGCACAAGGTGAAGTGCAATGCCGCTGATATAATGGTTCAGGCAACTGAAGCCATGCAGGCAATGGCAGATAACTCGCAAGTACAGCTAATTGTCAATCCTCTAAATGTAGAACTTTGGGCAGATAGCGATCGCCTACTACAAACTCTGACAAACTTAATCAGCAACGCCATCAAGTTTTCTGAAACAGGCGACACAGTTTGGATTGGCGCAGAAGTTATAGGAGAAGAGGAGACGGGGAAACGGAGACTGGGGGACACTGGGAATCCTCTCTCCACGTCTTTGCGTCTCCCCTTCTCTGCGTCTTCTGTCTGCGCGTCTAACTCCCTACTCATTACTGTGCGTGATCAAGGACGAGGAATTCCTGAAGATAAACTCCAAACCATCTTCGAGCGGTTTCAACAGGTAGATGCATCTGACTCTCGTAAAAAAGGCGGAACAGGCTTAGGACTGGCAATTTGCCGCAATATTGTCCAACAGCATAATGGTAGAATCTGGGCTGAGAGTACCATAGGACAAGGTAGTACTTTTTATGTACTTCTGCCTTTGCCATCTTCTTAGCTAGATTATTTGTAAAGTAAACCTTGAATTGTAGTGGCGTGACACGACTAAAATGATGGAATAAATTGTTTTGTGGTGCGGGCTAGAAGCCCGCTACGAGGACAGGCTAGAAGCCCATCCCACAAGATTTTCGCGCTGCTTTAACGCACTACCAGATTGCGGTTCGTTACGGCTAGTTCTTATTCTCTTAAACTCTCAAATCCTTGCATAGCCGTAACACAACGGCAATAAAGCGGGAGGAACATCCACTCCGCTTTTTGCCTCCCCTACTTAACTTCTCTTCTGCCTCTGTGAAGTTTGGAGCGGAGGCTTCCTCCGAAAGCGTTGCTCCTCCACAAGGAGGCTCCAACTTCTCTGTGCCTCCTGCCATCTGGCTTCTTAAATCCTAAATAAACAACACTGCTGAACCTTCAATTTTGCCACTACGTAGAGCATCTAAAGCCTCATTAGCTTCACTTAACCCAAAGAGATTTACCTCTGTACGAATGGGAACTTGAGGGGCTAATGTCAAAAATTCTTCTCCATCTTGTCGAGTTAAATTAGCAACAGAGCGCAACACTCTTTCCTCCCATAAAATTTCATAGGGAAAAGAGGGAATATCACTCATGTGAATGCCAGCACAAACCACCACACCACCTTTAGCAACTGCACGCAACGCTGTAGGTACTAATTTCCCAACTGGCGCAAAAATAATCGCCGCATCTAATGGTTCTGGAGGCAGTTCGTCAGAATCACCTGCCCAAGTTGCACCTAATTGACGGGCAAATTCTTGTCCTTGAGTATCGCCAGAACGAGTAAAGGCAAAGACTTGACGCTCTTGATAACGCGCCAGTTGAATTAAAATGTGGGCAGATGAACCAAAGCCATAAAAGCCAATTTTTTCAGCATCACCAGTCATTCTGTAGGCACGATAGCCAATCAATCCACCACACAACAAAGGTGCAGCCTGCATATCAGGATAGCCTGCTGGAATTTCAAAGCAATAGCGATAGTCAGCAACGGTGTACTCAGCATAGCCGCCATCGAGGTTATAACCTGTGAATTCGGCATAGTCGCAAAGATTCTCACGATGAGAAAGACAGTAGCGGCAGCGATCGCAAGTATGACCTAACCAAGGAACACCAACACGTTTGCCTACGTTAAAATTTTTTACTTGTTCTCCTACCGCCTTCACAGTACCGACAATTTGATGTCCAGGTATTAGGGGTAGTTTTGGGTGTGTCAGTTCTCCGTCTACAATATGCAAATCTGTACGACACACAGCACAAGCATGAATGCGAATCAACACCTGCTCTGGATTGGGTTTTGGTACAGGCAAATCGACTAGCCGCAGAGGTTGATGCGGTGCTTCTAAAAGCATGGCACGCATAAGCAATTATTACTCGTCCATTTCTTTTAATGTAGCTAATGCAGAAGGTGATAGCCGACTGAGATAGCGGAAAATCCAGTATTTAAATATAGTGTCTAAAATCACAGGAAATGTAGCGATAAATAAAGATATTGCTTCCCTATTTGCTGGCAAACCAAGATGTTCTGCCAATCCTTCTAAAATAATCTCCCAGCCGTGGGGTGAGTGAAACCCTACAAATATATCTGTAAATAAAATAATTAAGAAAGCCTTTGCACTATCACTTAGACCATAGATAATTTCGTCTATAAATGATTTGACAACTTCAATGGCTTCTTTGTTAGTAACTACTACTAATGCGAAAGCAATTAGTGAGAGAATATCAGCAAAAATATTACTGATAGCAACATTACTTTTTCTCCGGTATACTTGTACTATTTCATTCGCTTTATCCTTAAGTTTTTCTTCTCTAATTTCTGGAGACAGAGGGGGAGATTTGCGGATTAACTGTTCAAAAGTCAGTTGTTCTTCAAAAAGCTTCAACTCTCGCAGAGCTTCTTCTTCCATCTCAGAATTAAGAAAAATTTCAGGTGTGTTTTCACCTCTGACTCTCTCCACGACAGGACTGAATAAAAATTGCTTAGAATATTCCTGAGTTAAAAGCGGTACAATCACAAGCATGAGTAAAAATCTCAAAGCAATTCTGCTTCGATTTCTAGAAAATTGAAAATTTTTGATAAATTGTTCTTCTGCTTGTGGAGAAAAGTCAGCAATGATTCTATTCAGAGTCCTACCAATTGACCTTGGTATAACTCCTGTTTTCTGAGAAACTGGTGGAACCTTAATTTTATCTAAATTATTTATATCTGATAGAGGATTTGTTTTGTTGTTGTTTTTCATTGGTAGTTTTGTGAAGCAAATAACACTAAGGTGCTCAAGGGAATATATTTATTTTCTAAAGTATAATTATCTATCTTCTCATCATAAACTTTAGCTGCTCCCAAAAGGGAATATTTTAGCTATTCAATATTAAAAGTCTTAGAAATGATTTATCAACTAAACCTTAAACTGTAGGGCAGCCATCACTGCGGGAGGGTTTCAACAAGAACCAGAATGCTCTAATTCTCGTAGCGTACGAGAGTTTGGAGGCTTCGCCTCCGGGCTATTGCATAGGCGTACAAGAAAGTTAAAAACTTTGAGAAAATACAGGACAGTGATAAAGGTAACAGCACTTTAAAAACATAGAGATTCCCGACTTCTCAAAGAAGTCGGGAATCTCATTTTCAAATTAGTTCTATTTAATACTTAATTCAATATTTTAATGATGTTTATATTGGAAAGCATCACATTAAAACTGTGTGTTAAACTACTTTTATATAATCTATAAACTTAAGATTTATTTTCAATATATATCTAAGTACTCAGAATTTTTGAAGTTTCACTATACGAAACATCTTAGTATCTAGAGAACTGGAAAATGTACAGCAGTTAGCATATCCCGCACCTATACCCCCAAAAAATATTAAAAACTCTGAAATCTCTATTTAGCAGTACTTTTAGAGTTTGAGTACACTGTTAATAGTTATTAATTAAAGCAGGTTGGAGGATGAGATAATTTTCTTGAGACCCAAATAGCCTGTGAATTGTAATTGTACCAAAACAATTACAATTTCTCAATATTAATTTCTACTTATGCTTATGGTTAAGACGCTACATACCAGATTTCTAATTTCTAGTTATTGCTAATTATCCTATTAAAGAAGGTAGATAAAAAATACCACGATGGTACAAATATAACTCCGAATTAAAGGCTATTGAACAAATAATAGCTTATCTATGAGTTTAGCTTTTTAGTAGCTATGTTCTTGATACTACCTTTTTAATTGTGCCTTTAACACCAAGTGGCTGAATAGAAATAAAAGGCAAAGCTAGAAAAATATCAAGCGTCTCAGCACTAAGGATTCTAATTATTTATGCCTTGAATTACTAATTAGTAATGTAGCGATCGCGGTATTTGGGGCAAGCTGTCAGGAGTATTAATGTATGAACAGAACCTTTGCAACTATCGATGGAAATGAAGCTGTAGCCCGTGTTGCTTATCGCGTGAGTGAAGTTGTAGCCATCTACCCGATCACCCCTTCTTCTGCAATGGGTGAATGGACAGATACTTGGGCAGCAGAAGAAAATCCCAATTTATGGGGTACAGTTCCAAGTGTAATTGAGATGCAGAGTGAAGGTGGAGCCGCAGCTGCCGTGCATGGAGCGTTGCAAACAGGTTCTCTGACAACAACCTTCACTTCATCACAAGGATTATTGTTGATGATTCCTAACCTGTACAAAATTGCTGGCGAATTGACTAGTTTTGTTCTTCATGTTGCA
The DNA here is from genome assembly GCF_030381805.1 of Chlorogloeopsis sp. ULAP01. Taxonomy (NCBI): domain Bacteria; kingdom Bacillati; phylum Cyanobacteriota; class Cyanophyceae; order Nostocales; family Chlorogloeopsidaceae; genus Chlorogloeopsis; species Chlorogloeopsis sp. ULAP01. The sequence goes on along the minus strand of NZ_JAUDRH010000006.1, from coordinate 111,025 downwards.
GCGCGCTCCCTGGCTACTCATGCTTTGTCGATTTTCGGCGATCACAGCGATGTTATGGCAGCCCGTGCGACTGGCTTTGCTCTATTGTGTTCTGCTTCAGTACAAGAAGCTCACGATTTTGCGCTAATTGCTCAAGCTGCGACTCTCAAAGCACGAGTGCCATTTATGCACTTTTTTGATGGCTTTCGTACTTCCCACGAAATTCAAAAAGTCCAACTACTGAAAGATAGCGAGATGCGATCGCTTATTGATGAAGAATTAGTACTTGCTCATCGCTCTCGCGCTTTAAGCCCCGATCACCCTGTGTTGCGGGGAACTGCTCAAAACCCTGATGTTTACTTCCAAGGGCGGGAACGAGTTAACCCTTTTTATGATGCCTGCCCGGAAATTGTCCAGCAGGTTATGGATCAATTTGGAAAATCCACCGGACGGCATTACCAAATCTATGAATATCATGGGGCAAAGGATGCCGATCGCGTAATTGTTCTCATGGGTTCGGGCTGCGAAACGCTACATGAAACCGTAGATTACCTCAATGCCCATGGCGAAAAGGTTGGTGTTCTTAAAGTTCGACTTTATCGTCCTTTTGATGCCCAAAAATTTGTCGAAGCTTTGCCCGATACTACCAAGGCGATCGCTGTTCTTGATCGCACTAAAGAACCCGGTAGCGCTGGAGAACCATTGTACCTGGATGTAGTGACAGCTATTCATGAAATGTGGAGCGAGATTCGTGCAGAGCGGGGCAGTGGCAGAAGAACCTCCCCTATAATTATCGGTGGTCGTTATGGTCTTTCTTCTAAAGAATTTACCCCGGCAATGGTGCGGGCTATTTTCAATCACCTGGCACAAGAAAAGCCAAAAAACCATTTTACCATTGGTATTAATGACGACTTAAGCCATACTTCCTTGAGTTTCGACTTAAACTTCTCAACGGAACCCGATCACGTCGTTAGAGCCATGTTCTACGGGTTGGGTTCCGATGGCACAGTGGGCGCAAACAAAAATTCCATCAAGATTATCGGTGAAGAAACGGACAATTACGCCCAGGGTTACTTTGTCTACGATTCCAAGAAATCTGGTTCGATGACTGTTTCTCACCTTCGTTTCGGCTCTCAGCCAATTCGCTCTACCTATTTAATTGAGCAAGCGAACTTTATCGGTTGTCATCAATGGACATTCATAGAACGCGTTGATGTCTTCAAGGCAGCCGTGCCTGGTGCAATATTCCTGTTAAATAGTCCCTACGATGCCGATACTGTTTGGAAGTACCTCCCAGCCGAAGTACAAAAACAGATTATAGAAAAAAAATTAAAATTTTACGTTATCAATGCTAATAAAGTTGCCCGTGAAAGTGGCATGGGCAGAAGAATTAATACAATTATGCAAGTCTGCTTCTTTACTCTTGCTGGAGTGCTGCCAGAGGAAGAAGCGATCGCTAAAATTAAACAAACTATTGAAAAAACTTACGGTAAAAAAGGCGCAGAAGTCGTCCGTATGAATTTGCAAGCGGTAGACAACACCCTTACTAATTTACATAAAGTAGATATCACAGAAGAGGAAAGGAGGAAATGGGGAGAAGACGCAGAGAATCTATCAAAAACTTTCCCCACGTCACCGCGTCACAACCTCCCCGTGTCCTCTTCTTTCCCCGCGTCACCGCGTCATAACCTCCCCGCGTCCTCTTCTTTCCCCGCGTCACCGCGTCACAACCTCCCCGTGTCCTCTTCTTTCCCCGCGTCACCGCGTCATAACCTCCCCGCGTCCTCTTCTGCGCCACAATTCATCCGCGAAGTTTTGGGTAAAATCATGGCGTGGCAAGGTGATGAATTACCTGTGAGTGCCTTCCCTGCTGACGGGACTTATCCTACTGGAACTTCTCAGTGGGAAAAACGCAATGTTGCCCAGGAAATACCTGTTTGGGAACCAGATATCTGCGTACAGTGCAGTAAGTGTGTCATGGTTTGTCCCCACGCGGCGATTCGTAGTAAAGTTTATCCACCAAATTGGCTGGCGAATGCTCCTGTCAATTTCAAGTCAACCAATGCCAAAGATAAAGACTTTGCCGGGCAGAAATTTACTATTCAAGTAGCATCAGAAGACTGCACGGGGTGTGGTGTCTGCGTTGATATTTGTCCAGTTAGAAACAACAGGGAACAGGGGGATTGGGATAGAGTAACACAAACAAAGGCGATTAATATGAAACCCCAGTTGCCTTTGCGGGAGCAAGAACGGGAAAACTGGAATTTCTTTTTGAATTTACCAAATCCTGATCGAAGACAACTAAAACTAAACCAAATTCGTCAACAACAACTGCAAGAGCCATTGTTTGAGTTTTCTGGTGCTTGTGCTGGTTGTGGTGAAACACCTTATTTAAAATTGCTGACACAACTATTTGGCGATCGCGCGGTAATTGCCAATGCCACAGGCTGCTCTTCTATTTACGGTGGAAACTTGCCTACAACTCCGTGGACAAAGAATGCTCAAGGTAGAGGCCCGGCATGGTCTAATAGTTTATTTGAAGATAATGCTGAATTTGGCTTTGGTTTTCGCCTATCTTTGGACAAACAAGCTGAATACGCTGCTGAACTTTTGCAGGAATTGAGTAGTGAGGTTGGCAATAACTTAGTTCAGTCTATTCTTAATGCTGTACAAAAAACCGAAGCAGATATCTATGCACAACGCGAACAAATTGCCCTTCTTAAACAACGTGTAGATGAAATTATAGTAGAAGAAGACGCGGGGACGCGGGGACACAAAGACGCAAAGAAAATAAGAAAACTAAAATCTTTAAAATCTTTAGCTGATTATCTTGTTAAAAAGAGTGTTTGGATTGTCGGTGGTGACGGTTGGGCGTATGATATTGACTTTGGCGGACTAGATCATGTGCTTGCTAGTGGTCGTAACGTCAACGTCTTGGTGATGGATACCGAAGTTTATTCTAATACTGGTGGTCAAGCTTCCAAATCAACTCCACGGGCAGCGATCGCTAAATTTGCCGCTAGTGGTAAACCTGCTGCCAAAAAAGACTTAGGACTAATCGCTATGAGCTACGGTAATATTTACGTAGCGAGTGTAGCATTAGGCGCACGAGATGACCAGACTTTGAAAGCATTTTTAGAAGCCGAAGCTTACGACGGCCCATCGTTAATTATTGCCTATAGCCATTGCATCGCTCACGGCATCAACATGACAACGGCTATGAGTAACCAAAAGGCATTGGTAGAATCAGGACGCTGGTTGCTATATCGATATAATCCTGAGTTGCAAAAACAGGGTAAAAATCCTTTGCAATTAGATATGCGTAGACGCGAAGCGGCTTGTCGTCAGACATCGCCAAAGCAACCAGTACAAGAGTCAATGTATCAAGAAAACCGCTTCAAAATGCTAGCTAAGAGCAAACCTGAACTTGCCAAGCACTTATTGCAAGCAGCGCAAGCTGACGTTGATGCACGTTGGCAGTTTTATGAGTATTTGGCAGCTAGGAAAATTGGAGAAAATGGAAATTTATGATTTTTAGGAAATTGGTATTGATTCTCTCTAAAAGAACATCGGCTCAATTTCCCACCATTTTTGGGCAAAAGGTTGTCGAGATGCATTAGTACCACAATGAATTTCCCCTCCTCCCCGAAAATAAGGCTCCCAATCATCGATAAAGTGACAAACTAAACCCAAAGGTTCTAAAATTTCTTTCACATATGCTTCAAATTGACATTGCTCGTTAACCTTAGGGCCAAATGGTTTGGGAATAGCAAGATGCTGATTGAGAACAATCATATTTACCATGTTAGGAAAAAAAGTTTCTGCTCGCCCATCACCATCACCATCATCTTGAAATAAACCAGGTATGTCGAGAATATCTTCTTCACCTAAATCTAATTCCTGTTTCAAAACCTCTCGATTCCAGTTAATGTGTTCTTGAAATCTTTGGTTTTGATTAGCTAATTCTTGATTGTTAAGAATATCTATCACACTAATATCAGCAGGTTTGCCATAAAGTCGTTTTCCTTGGCGCAATAATACTTGAGAATGTCCTTCGTCTCGTAAGCGTTTGAGAAGCTCATAACACTTGTTGGGGCTTGCAAGAAGTAGTTTAAATCCTTTAGGATTAGGAGCAGGAACAAAGGTCATAAATTCATCTATGTGACCTACACTAAGCCAGTCAGAAAAAATTTCAAAGGGGGCTTGAATTTTTTGGGCGTAAAGAAAGTCTCGCAAGACTCTTAACATTCGACGTGGCTTTTGAATAATTTCTTTGCGTGTACCCCCAAATATTAGACGTCCAAAGGGATAATTAACACCTTTTACGGTTACTGGCGGAGAAACTTCTAGATTTCCAAAAGAGTCTAATTTGGTGGGTTGATGGCGACTTTTACGAGTCACATAACCAAAGTCAATTCCTAGTAGTTTGCGTTTGGCAAAGTGAACTAATCCGCGATCGCGAGGCGAATCAAGTACTACATGCATTAGGTGTCCTGGAGTTTGAGTGTAACCAATTTCAATTTCATCTCGCATCCAAGGATCATCTTGATGAAACTCAAAAGGGACAGGCTCTAGTTGCGCATTAGCTTTGCCAACAACTTTTCTCAGCTCTTCAATAAATTCTTCGTTACGTCCATCAGATAAACGAGAAACATAGACAGTAGTTGGGGATAAAGTATTAGGAGTCATGATCCAGGGAGCAACTCGAAAAATCACGCGATCGCTGTAGATGATTTTTCCATCTTTGCTGAGATTTAAAGTAATCTCAATCATGCCATCAAAGTCAAAATCGGGATAAGCTAATCCTTCAATAGCAAGAATTATATCCTGATCAGTATTTCTAATTTTTGCTTTTGTTTTTCCAGGGTCAATTAACTCATAACCACTTCTATCTAATTCGTCATAAATGCGAATGCGTTCGGCAGTATCTTGATTCACTGACAAGTAAAGTTCGCATCCAAAAGGTAAATCTCTTAAACCAACTTTGCGAACAATCATAAAGCTAAAATCTTTTAGATCCAGCAGTCCTTTGATATAGTTATCTTCGCCATCATATTCATCAGCAGAATGAACAAAATCGCGATCGCTATTTACTAATAAGACTGCACCATGACCATTAATTCCCCATTGCCAATCCCCTTTATCAGGGTTATTTTCGTCAATAATTCCATCTCGATCTGCATCCACATCTAAACAAATCCGCAGACAAGTTAGTTGGAGTCGCACTTGACTCAATTCACAACCATGATCATCTTCAAAGGTTATTTGTAAAAAACGATCTTTTGGCTGATCGCTAAAGGTTCTCGCTATAAGCGTAATCTCTGGAATTTGCTTGAGAGGAATCGGTGTTTGTATAGCAATAGGTTGGTTTACGTTAGAATAAACTTCGATTTCTCCCCGTGTTTTGAAACTCACAATTGCCTCCTCAGAGGGCGCAAGATTTTTGAGGGAGATGTACAGTGGCTGACCGACAACTAGAACATCTTCATAGTCTCTATTTTTTTCTTTAGAGCGTGAGTCAAGGTCACTTGATGCTTCTATTTGCAATAAACTTCTCATAAACTTCTGATAATTAGAGGTTTTGTGATCGTTCTAGCTTTTCACGACTGATTTCGGAGTCATATAATACCTAATCAGGAAGATTTTTACCTCTACCAAACAGTTTATTTATTCACATCAAGACTCCTACCAACAACCTGGAGGCAGCGTCGAAACTCTTGTTACCAGCTTCAACCTGGTAACGAGAACTAGAGCACTAGCACGTAACATAAGCGATCGCTTTTTGCTCGCTCTAACAAGGAAGCAGCGTGATTTGCTTCAGATGTCACGAGTGCAAGGATATATGCGATCGCTGCAAGCACTTATTGGAAGCAGCGCAAGCTGAAGTTGATGCGCATTGGAAATTGTATGAGTACTTGGCAGCTAATAGTCCGCCACGCAAGTTATGAAAGGCTATAGAACCCCGACTTTTTCAAAAAGTCGAGGTTCTGAACACATATTCTACATAAATGTGTGGGGTTTCTTCTCCCCATCACCTTTGTCCCTCTAGTTCTTGATGAATTAATGCGTTTGGCTTGAATTAACAGGGAAAGGTTCCAACTGTGCCTGGTTGAGCTGACCAAGTACCAATACTAAATACTTTATTCGCTTCTCCAGGATCTAGTAGATTGTAGTGTAAATAGTACCCAGTCGCAAGATTTGGATTTATTAGCGTTCCCTCCGAATTTGTTGCAACAGTCTTAGCAATTGCCCCCCACCATCGGATTCGATCACCTTGTTGTACCCATTGGCCATTCCAATTGGCTATATTGCGGGAGGTAAATGTTCCACCATCAGGTGAGCCAGCTACACCACCAGCAACTTTAGTGAAAGCAAGACAATAATCTATTCCTACCTGAGCACGAGTAGAATCTCCCCATAACTTAACTACCCAAGGGCCACTAAATGTAGGAAGTTGTGCCATAGCAGGAGCAGCACTAAAAACAAGTCCTCCTATTAATAAAGCTTCTATCTTCCCTACCTTATTCATATCGTATTAATCCTGACTAATGACTAAAGGATAAAGCAGTATTAAAATCAACCTTTTCCAAAGCTGCTTGAGCTTAGAAGATTCTATGTAATAGATTTTACATATTAACTGCTTTTAGAAAAAGATTAGCTGCAATTTACCGGGTTGAACAGTTAGAAAAAGTCACAAAATAGTTATTGGAAAGTCACAAAATAGTTATAAATATCTATTTTTTACTAACTTAATCTCAAAACCATAACTCTTTTAAGCCCGTGCTGAAACTTTTGAGGTTTATTTCTCTGGGATAGGGCGAAAAACCTCAGAAACTATCGTCTTGGAAGTCGGCAGTGAAATAAGCCGTTTATCCAGTGCCGCTTAATAAGGCTAGTGGATAGAATAATCTCCACTTAATTATGAAAGTGCAGGTAAATAATTTTCAGATAAGACTCGTAAATGCAAGTAGGTTTTTTGTTCTGACCGCCACTATGTAGTTATAGAGTATATCTTTAGGAATAAGCCAAATTACTGGCAATAATTTTAACTTGTAACTAGTTATAACTAGCCTATGAATATCTTCAAATTAAAATGCATTTATAACACTATATCTGCGTTTATTTGTGATTTTTAATTCCTTGATGATTATTTTGAACAAATTTACTCAATTTTAGCTTAAAATAGAGATTGCATTTTTTGTTTATTGTTAGCACACTATATCTTTCATTTCTCAGCTTAACAGTAAGAAAAAGTTACCAAAAAGTCATTTATCGCTGTTTTCACTCGAAGTAAATACTATTTAAGACTTTAAGATATCCTGCAAAGAGCAAAAAACAGACAAAAGTGTATTCTAATCAAATGAGAAACTACTATAAAATTTATAAAGATGTATTACTAAAGAAAATAGTTGAATGGAAGAATCTGTAAACTTAACAAGTAGTCAAAACCTTGATTTTTCTGGAAAAAGGATTACAAAATTTTGATAATTCGATAGAAAAGCGATTACTTTAAAGGCTAATATGCAGTTGATAAAATCTTAACTGCATATTTTAACCTGACTATTAGAAAAAACTTAAAAAAGATTCCTTTAAAATCCTTGCTCATGAATGTTGAAGAAGTGCTAGAACTCGTAGAAAAAGTTCTAGACTACGATCGCCTAAACAAAGTGCAAGAAATAGTATTGCGCCTATCTTGGGAAGGACAATCTTATTCAGAGATGGCTGCAAGTGCTGGCTATGAGCCTGAGTACATTAAGCAAGTTGGCTTTCAACTATGGCAGTCGCTCTCAAAAGCGTTGAATAAGAAGGTAACTAAAAATAATTTTCAGTCAATTTTGAAGCGATACGCCCACCAAACTCAAGTATCAGCTACAGCGCCGACGATCTCCGTAATGAACGGTCATAACCCTGAAATTAACGGGTTAAAAGATATACAAGAGTTTGAAGATGAGACATTCGCGAAGCGAAATATCACCATGTCTATTACTACTCGTCCACACCAAGATTGGGGCGAGGCAATTGATGTCTCTATTTTCTATAACCGCACTGAAGAACTAGCTCTTGTCAAGCAATGGATATTAAAGGATCGCTGCCGACTGGTGACGCTATTTGGCATGGGCGGCATTGGTAAAACTGGTTTGTCTGTAAAATTAGCACAAGAGATTCAGAGTAAATTTGAGTACTTAATCTGGCGCAGTCTCCGCAATGCCCCACCGATTGAAGATTTGCTAGCACAGCTAATTCAATTTTTCTCTCAGGGAAAGGAAACTAATTTACCAGAAACTATAGGCAGTAAACTAGTGCGGGTACTTGAGTTTTTACGCTCCTCACGCTGCTTGCTGGTACTAGATAATGCTGAAACGATTCTACATGAAGGTGAACACACAGGTTCTTACCGACAAGGAGATGAAGGCTATGGTCAATTTTTTGAATTTGTGGCAGAAACACCCCATCGCAGTTGTTTAATACTAACTAGTCGAGAAAAACCTAAAAGTTTAGCAGTAAAGGAGGGTGAAACACTTCCCGTTCGCTCGTTACCACTGGCTGGTTTAGAGATCCCAGAAGGACAGAAAATTTTTCAAGCAAAAGGTAACTTTAGGGCATCAGAATCTGAGTGGAGTTACCTAATTGAGCATTACGCTGGTAATCCCTTGGCTTTGAAAATGGTGGCTGCGGCAATTCGAGATTTTTTTGATGGCAGGGTTTCTGAATTCTTGGAATTGTTGAAGCAAGGGACGTTGGTTTTTGATGATATTCGCAACCTCTTAGAACGGCAATTTAACCGTCTATCAGAGTTAGAAAAAGAGGTGATGTACTGGTTGGCAATCAATAGAGAGCCAGTTTCATTCTTGCAATTGCAGGCAGATATAGTCTCTAACGTTCGCACGAGTGAAATTTTAGAGGCATTAGCGTCTTTACAGAGGCGATCGCTAATTGAAAAAAACTCCATTGGCTTTACACAACAACCAGTTGTCATGGAGTACATGACAGAACGATTAATCGAGCAGGCTTATGAAGAGATTATTACAGGAAATTTTGAATTACTCAGGAAGCACGCACTACTGAAAGCTCAGGCAACAGACTATATTAGACAGTGTCAAATTCGCCTAATTTTAGAACCTCTTGCCACTAAACTTAGCACCCAATTTGGAACTAGAGAAAACCTAGGAAATAAGCTGAAGCAAATTTTAATGAAACTGCGTTTATGCAGTAGTGAAAATGAAACTTACTCACCAAAATACGAATGTGGAAATATCATTAACTTATTGCATCAGTTGAAGTTCAATTTAACTGGTTATGACTTTTCTCACCTCACAGTTTGGCAGGCATATCTGCAAGATGTAAATTTACACCAAGTGAATTTTGCCCACGCCGATCTGAGCAAATCTGTTTTTGCTCAAACCTTCAGTAGTGTTTTGTCGGTGAATTTTAGCCCAGATGGCAAACTTTTGGCAGCGGGTTTTGCTGATGGAGAGATTCACTTGTGGCGAGTTGCAGATACTAAACAACTTTTGACCTTTAAAGGGCACAGCCGTTGGATATGGACTGTTTGCTTTAGTCCAGATGGTCTAACCCTTGCTAGTACTAGTCTCGACCGGACAGTAAAGCTATGGGATGTCAACACAGGTGAATGCTTGAGGGTGTTTCATGGACATACCGATAGTGTCTGGTCTGTCGCTTTTAGTCCAAATGGACAAATGCTTGCTAGCAGTGGTGCAGACCAAACAGTAAAACTATGGGATGTTAATACAGGTCTATGTTGTCGAACATTGCAGGGACACAGCAACTGGGTGGGGACTGTGGTCTTCAGCCCTGATGGTCAAATTCTTGCCAGTAGCAGTCTTGACAGTTCAGTTAGATTGTGGGATGCTAACACAGGCCAAAGCTTGAAAACTCTACAACAGCAGATAGGTCAGATCTGGTCTATAGCCTTCAGTCCAGATGGTCAAATCCTTGCTAGTAGCGACGATGCCTGTACCATTAATTTGTGGAATGTTAGCACTGGTGAATGTATTCAGACATTGCAAGAACACAGTAACTGGGTAGTATCTGTAAATTTAAGTCCAGATGGACAAATCCTTGCTAGTGCTAGTTTAGATCAATCTATTAAGTTATGGCATTTTGGCAGTGGTCAATGCATTCAAACTTTGCAAGGGCATACTAGTCGGGTATATTCAGTCACTTTCAGTCCCGATGGCCAAATTCTTGCCAGTTGCGGCGATGACCGTGCTATTAAGTTGTGGGACGTTAGTACAGGTCAATGCCTAAAAACGATACAAGGATACACCAATTCAACATTTTCTGTTGCTTTCAGTCCGGATGGTAATACCCTTGCCAGTGGTAGTGAAGACACAGCAATAAGGTTATGGAACGTTTGTGAGGGACATTTGCTCAAAGCTTGGCAGGGACATACTAGCCAAGTACGAGCCGTGACTTTTAGCCCAGATGGTCATATTCTCGCTAGTGGCGGCGATGACTATACTGCGAAGATGTGGGATATTAGCACTGGTCGAGGTTTGAAAACATTCCAAAAGGAAAGCAGTCAGGTACGTTCTGTTGCCATTAGTCCAGATGGTCGCATCCTTGCTAGTAGCGGTTGCAATCAAACCGTAACACTATGGGATATAAACACGGGTCAATGCATCAAAACTTTGCAAGGTCATCTCAATTGGATATTTTCCATTGCTTTTAGTCCAGATGGTCAAATGCTTGCTACTGGTAGTGTAGATCAGACTGTGAAGCTATGGAATTTTCGTTGCGGTGAATGCCTGCAAACATTCGGTGGAGATATTGGATTTGTACTTTCCGTCGCTTTTAGTCCAGATGGTCACATTCTCGCTAGCGGCAGTGAAGATGGGATTTTGAGACTATGGAATGTCAAAACAGGTCAGTGTTTGCAAACGCTTACTGGACACGCAAGCCGAATTTGGTCTGTTGCCTTTGCTCCACGAGGATACGTAGTAAAGTCTTCCGTTGGTGCAAGCGTTGCTATACCCCAGAACGTAGCCTCTTTGAAGGAGACAGGAAATAGCAATCATGCCTACCTGCTCGCGAGTGGCAGTGAAGACCAAACAGTGAGACTGTGGGATACCGAAACTGGTCAGTGCGTTAAAACTTTACAAGGACACACTGCCACAGTGCTGACAGTTGTTTTTGCTCCGCACGGTGATGCGATCGCTATTCAACACGAAGACAGCTTGCAAAGTAGACAAGTTTTAGCAAGTGGTAGTGAAGATGAAACGATTAAACTTTGGGATGTAAGCACGGGTGAGTGCTTGAAAACACTCAAACCTCCTAGACTATATGAGGGTATGAATATTACAGGTGTTACTGGCTTAACTGAGGCTGAGAAAATGGCCTTAATAGCATTGGGGGCGCAGGAGTTTGAATGATGTGATTTTGTCCCCAAGTAGAAAATGATTAGCGAACTGCCAACTTTTACAGCAGATCGGGTAGAGCGCAGTCCATAACCTTGCCAAAATTGAATATTCTTATATTTACTTTACAAATTACGTAGTTAGTATTTTTTAGGTTATAACGAAGTTCATCAATCCAAGAATTTTAATAACAAAGAAGATTCTGTTTTATGAACAAAACAGACCATTTAGACATGGGAAAAACTGCTCTAATTACTGGGGCATCTGGAGGAATTGGGTACGAATTAGCCAAGTTATTTGCGCTCGATGGTTATAACTTAGTGTTAGTTGCTAGAAGCGAGGAAAAACTAAAGAAAATTGCCAAGGAATTTACAGAAAAATCAGGTATAAAAGTTGAAACTATAGTTAAAGATTTATCTGTACCAACAACTCCCACAGAGATTTTCACAGAACTACAACAAGCTGGAATCAAAGTAGATGTACTAGTAAATAATGCTGGCTTTGGTTCCTATGGTTTTTTTCACGAAACTGACCTCAAATCAGAACTAGAATTACTACAAGTAAATCTGGTTAGCCTCACCCATTTAACTAAATTATTTCTCAAGGATATGGTGCAGCAAGGCTATGGCAAAGTCTTGAATGTTTCTTCTGGGGCTGCCTTTCAACCAGGGCCGCTCATGGCAGTTTATTATGCAACTAAAGCCTATGTTTTGTCGTTTTCGGAAGCGATCGCTAACGAATTAGAAGGTACAGGTGTGACTGTAACAGCATTGTGTCCGGGACCGACAGAATCTAGTTTTCAACAAAGAGCTGCAATGGAACAATCAAAGCTCTTTAGTAGCCAAAAAAGTATGGATGCGGAAACTGTAGCCAAGATCGGCTATCACGGCTTGATGTCTAACAAAACTGTTGTTATTCCTGGCTTGAAAAACAAGTTATTTGCTGAAGCTGTCAGATTTACACCGAGAAAAATGGTAGTAAAAATCACTCGGAGTCTGAATAGTAAGTCATAAATAGCTAGGCAAAATTAAATTCATTCGTAAAGACAGGGTTGAGGAAAACAATGGGCGTAATTAATTCTGTCTGAGTACTTAAAATTTCATTATCTTTCTATGAATATATTTATCTGGCTGATTGTGATAGTTTTTTTGGTATTAGTTTTAGCGATCGCTAACTCAGCGCGGTTAGTGATTTCACCAAAGCGACAACGACTGTGGACAAATCCTAAGCAAGAATTAGGGTTAAGCTATGAAGATGTGGAGTTCCCGGCTCTTGATGGGATACGTCTCAAAGGTTGGTTTATTCCCGCAGCGTCAACTCCATCCGCCGTGGCGATAATTTTACATGGCTGGCCTTGGAATCGTATAGGTACTAAAGCTAAAGATCCACTCGGAGACTTACCAGGGAGTAAGCCAATTAACCTGTTTCCCCTAACCAAAGCATTGCACGAGCAGAACTATAACGTACTGATGTTTGACTTAAGTAATTTTGGTGAGAGTGCAGCCAGGGTGCCAGTTACCTATGGTTTATTTGAAAAACGTGACTTGTTGGGAGCGATCCGCTATGTGAAAAGCCGACATGAAGTAGATCCGAACCGGATTGTCACTATTGGGTTTTCTATGGGAGGAAACACTGTAGTATATACACTGCCCGAAACCACAGACATTAAAGCTGCTATTGCTGTTCAGCCCAATACCTCATCACTGTTTGGAGAACGTTATCGTACCGATAAATACGGTACGATAGGTAAACTAATTAACATCTTTATAGAAATTCTTTATCGTTTATTCGGCGCTCCCAAAACTGATTATCTCCAGCCCGTCTACGCTGCTTTTGGGGCGCGTAATACTCCTGTACTTTATGTCCAAGGAACAGGGGATAAATGGGGTAGCGTTGCTGATGTAGCCAGTATGGTAGCAGCCACACCCAACGCTGTAGAACCCCTTTATCCTGAGACAAATCATCGTTTTGGTGCTTATCAATACGTGGTAGATCATCCAGACACAGTGTTAGCTTTTTTTAAGAAGTGTCTGGGTTAAACAAGATAGCGTTACTGAATGTACCAGACGCGATATATCGTGTCTGGTACAAGGGTTTGCCATTACACAAAATTATTTTCACACCATGAAATCAGCAACACCTGATTTATATAGTTTGCGGACAAGAACCAAACTTTTCTAACAGTTCATTAACTATTTCTTGGTTTGCAGATTTCCAAATCTCGCTAATATGTGTCTGCAACCAGATAGAATTAACAGCTATATTCTGATGATATCTGCACGTTAAAACCCTGTCTTCGGGAGGTTCTACTTTTATAAGGTGAGCGAGATTGTCGCATTTTTCGGTTCCTCGTTCCCAGCCTCTGGGAGTAAGATGCCACTCAACCCATTCGCTGCGATGAGAGAGAATAACAGATTTGGTGAGCATATATTCCTCCTTTTTGAAAATAGCAATCTGCTTAAAAATTTTCGTTTGTGAGGGTAGAGCGATCGTACTTAACTCCAGTTCTAGATGCTCTGCAAGGACTCGATCCACGTTCCATTGGTTTCTAGACAGCAACACCGGACGTTGCCAACGGTCTTTCACCACTAAAGTATTAAATAGACGGCCTATTTGCTCTAGAACTGTCCAACCTCCAAATACCCTCGTGTCACGGAATAAGGTAGAGCCTCTACAAGATATCAGTTAATATTGAGTTCGTGTTATCTGCTGCCGCTCAACCATGCCGTTGACGGCACAGTCGCAAGCTAATCGGTGAAAGTTAAGGTTAGAGTATGTATACCAGGGCGTTATGGAAAAATGCAGTATAACATCTATGACGACATCGCGAAAGCTGCCCTTACCCAATATGGTATGGCTCAAGGACAGCGTTGTTTTTTAGGTCATAGTGGAAGCGTAACCTTCTGCATAAAGACACAAGCGGAAAAATTTCTTCTGCGTATTCATCGACCAGTATCTACGCTCCAAGGCGATGTATGGCAAAGACCACAGGTGATTGAATCAGAACTTCTGTGGCTGGCTGCTTTGCGTAATGACACAGAGATTATTGTACAGGAGCCAGTAAAAAATCTACAGGGTAGATGGCTCACTCAGGTTTTGGCAGATGAGACCGTAGAAGTGTTTTATTGTTCACTGCTGCATTGGATTGATGGCAACATTCTTAACGCACAACTAACTCCACAACAGGCTTACCAACTTGGTTTGTTACTAGCTCGATTGCATCAGCATAGTAGTCAGTGGCAACTGCCACAAAACTTTGTTCGCCCAGCCTACGATCGGAATCGACTGCAAGCAGCACTCTCGGCACTTTATCCAGCAGTATTACAAGAATTGATTTCAGCAGAAAATTACAAAACTCTCTCAGTAGCGGTTTGCCAAGTTCAAGGGATGATAGAAACACTGGGTCAGGAGCAAAATATCTGGGGGTTGATTCACGCTGACCTTCATGAAGGCAACTATCTATTGTACAACGATGAATTCTGTCCAATCGATTTCGCTCGTTGTGGCTTTGGATACTATCTTTACGATATTGCAAGTACGCTTCAATATTTACTTCCCACTGTCAGACCTTCCTTTTTTGAAGGCTATCAAGATATCCGTAAGCTCCCTGAAAACTACTTACAGATTACAGAAGGTTTCTTTATCATGGCGCTGATTGAAGTGCTTTCTTTTCATGTTCATAATCCACTTGAGCATAAGTGGATTTCGGAAAGCGTGCCGTATATCGTTAAAGAACAGATTCATCTGTATCTTGAGGGTGAGTCATTTTTATTTGATAAATACTAAGGTAGCCGATGGTATTCACGGCACAACAACTTCATTGCAGCGAAAAGGCTCTGTATGTTTGCTGTATATTTCCCCCAAAGACTTACCTGCTCTACCTCCTGCTATTTTTTAGTTTCGCCGCACCCACATCAGTTAAGTAATGATAATTCACTCCGAGATACTACGAGATTATAAGTATAATTAGGTGCTTTAGAGTAAAGTAAATTTTTAAAATAGTGCTTTCATATCGATATTTCTTAACACAATGTCCGCATCTTCGATATTCGCTAAACAGTCTTGCCTAAGTGCGCTGCTTGTGATAATAACATTACACATTCCACCCACTAGACTGAAAGGTAGGACAAAGTAGAATTGAGTCCGTAAAGTTAATTTTCCAAAAGCTTAAGTAGGAGTATACATGGAGCCAATCATTGCTATAGTCTTAGTGCTTATAGGCTATGCCTTAGGATCTGCAAAACTTGTTAATCAAGGGAATGAAGCCCTTGTAGAACGTTTAGGACGGTATCATCGCAAACTTAAACCAGGGCTTAACTTTATTGTTCCTTTAGTAGATCAAATTGTGATGGAAGATACTACACGGGAGCAAGTTTTAGATATCAAACCGCAAAATGTCATTACTAAAGATAATATTTATTTGGAAGTAGATGGAGTGGTGTACTGGCGCATTGTTGATATAGAGAGAAGCTTTTACCAAATTGACGATTTACAACAAGGGCTGAACAATCTGGCTACAACCACACTCCGAGAAGTTATAGCCCAGAATACTTTGGAAGAAACTAATGCCTCTAGGGCAGAGATGAATAAAGCCTTATTGGATGAATTAAATCAGACGACAACAACATGGGGGATTAATGTTCTGCGAGTAGATATTCAACGGATTACACCGCCTGAAAGTGTGCGCAAGTCTATGGAAGAGCAAAGAGCCGCAGAAATTAAAAGTCGCGCTGCTATTTTAGAAGCTGAAGGAGAACGACAAGCCGCGATTAAGAAAGCTGAAGGAACTAAGACTTCGATGCAGATTATTGCTGAGGCATTGCGTACTAGCCCTGAAAGCAAGGAAATTTTACGCTATCTTGTTGCCCAAGATTATATTAATGCTAGCTACAGGCTAGGTGAAAGCGAAAATGCCAAAGTCGTCTTTGTAGATCCAGGCAAAAGTGGTGATTTGATGAAAGAGGTGATTGCCGAGGCAGCAACTAAAGAGAATGGCAACGGCAAGCCATCTGAGCATGGTTCTACTTAGTCCAACAACTAGAGTGGTGAAGAGTGTCGGAATATTGCATCTGCAACTAAGCAGACATCTCGCATTTCTTGAACATCGTGAACTCGGAGAATATCAGCTCCTGTAAAGATAGCAGCACAACATGCCGCTGCCGTTCCCCATACTCGTGCTTTTGGATCTGGTTGCTCTAAAATGCGACCAATAAAACTTTTACGGGATGGCCCTACTAAAATTGGACAGTTGAGTTTTCGTAATTCTGGCAAGCGGCGAAAAATTTCTAAATTCTGCTCGTAGTTCTTGGCAAAACCGATACCTGGATCGATAATGATTTTCTCTGAATCAATACCAGCAGCAGTAGCTGTTGCAATTTGCCCAGCCAAAAAATTAGAAATTTCCTCCATCAAATTTTGATAGTCTGTCATCTTTTGCATAGTCTGCGGATTACCACGGATATGCATGATAATAATTGGCACGTTTAATTTTGCTAGGGCTGGTAACATTTCGGAGTCAAAGGTGCCTCCAGATATATCATTAACTATATCTGCACCCGCTTGAATAGCAGCTTTTGCTACCTCTGCTCGCGTTGTATCTACAGAAATTGGTAAAGTGATTTTTGGACGCAGTAGTTGTATAACAGGTAAAACACGCTCTAGTTCTTCAGTTACGGTAATTTGTTCTGCTCCTGGTCGTGTCGATTGGCCACCCACATCAATAATATCTGCTCCAGCAGCTTGCAGTGCTTGTGCTTGGGCTAGAGCAGCAGTAGTAGAGTTAAATTTGCCACCATCACTGAAACTATCGGGTGTGACGTTCAAAACACCCATTAAATAAGTTCGCTGTCCCCATTCAAAGGTGCGATCGCGAATTGTTAAATTGCTTGGCTTTGGCATAGCAAAATTTTTAGGATGAGAAAAACCACTAAGACTCAAAGAAAACACCAAAACAATAGTAGTCACTACCTTGATGTTGAGCCTTCGTACCTTTGTGCCTTAATGGTTCCAATTTTTGACAATCTATTGATAATTTACAATCCGGGCGAAACTATCAGGCTCAAGGCTTGCTCCTCCCACCAAAACGCCATCAATTTCTGGTTGAGCCATGATTTCATCAATATTATTCGGCTTTACTGAACCGCCATATTGAATTGTCACAGTGGGGTTTTTTAATTGGCTGCGAATTAAACCGATGACTCGATTGGCTTCGGTAACTTCACAAGTGTCACCGGTACCGATCGCCCAAATCGGTTCATAGGCAATTACCAAATTACTTTGATCCACATCTACTAAATCTTTTTCCAACTGGCTAGTAATCAGTGCTTCCGTTTCCCCCGCATCTCGTTGTTGTTTAGTTTCACCTACACACAGAATCGGGATCAAACCATTCCTTTGAGCTGCTTTCAGACGCCAGTTAACGGTTTGATCCGTTTCTCCAAAATATTGTCGCCTTTCGCTATGACCGACAACTACATAACGCACGCCAATTTCTTGCAACATCAGTCCGGAAATTTCACCCGTGTAGGCTCCACTATCTTCCCAATGGACATTTTGCGCCCCTAGCTGTACGCGGCTACCATGCAAACTTTTGGACAAAACGTTTAAATCAGTGAAAGGAACACACAATACCACTTCTCGGTCTTGTGGAGTTTCTTCTAAAGTAGGCAGAAATCCCGTTAAAAATTCTTGGGATTCTGCCTGGGTTTTGAACATTTTCCAGTTTCCAGCAATTACTATTTTTCGCACAGGTGATTTTGTCAAGTCAGTACTATACTTAATGCATTTTTCACTCTAGTTCATTTTGGACACTTGTTTGTAGTTAGTCATTGGTCATTGGTTAGTGGTTAGTGGTTAGTGGTTAGTTGTTCTCTCCCCATCTTCCCCATCTCCTCTGCACCTGTTGCCCCCCTGCTCTCTTGTCCCCGTGTCTCGCGTCTCCGTGTCCCGCGTCTCCATGTCCCCTTGTCCCCTCTCCCAATTTGTTGCTAAAAATTACTAGGATTGAAAAGGACATTAATCTCAAACTTTAAAAACCAAAATCTTAAATTCAAATTTGTTATGACTTCGACATTGCCCCTACCAGATCCCGATCAAAGTGCTGCATCCAAAACGGATGCAAATTCCCTGAATTGGGAGAAGGAATTGGATAATGCCATTTTCAGCTTTGAAGACATTCAGGCAGAACTCAACTACAAACAGGCACAAACAGCACTGCGAAATTTGGTAGCAAGTTTTGACCTCACTTCTGAAGAAGAAGCAGGATTGGAGGTAGAAATCGGCGATTTAGAAACCATGTTGGGTAAGTTAGACCGCATGGTAGTACAGATTGCTGCTTTTGGTATGGTGGGGCGGGGCAAGTCTTCTCTGTTAAATGCTTTAGTTGGGCAAACGGTGTTTGAAACGGGGCCTTTACACGGTGTTACCCGCACTGCCCAAAGAGTGAATTGGACTATCACTGAGGAGGCTGTTGGCGAAACAGAACGCGCCTTAAGAGTCACTTTACCAGGAGCTGGTAACTCGCAAGTAGAATTGATTGATACTCCGGGATTAGATGAAGTTGATGGCGAAACTCGTGCTGCTTTAGCAGAACAGGTGGCAAAACAAGCAGATTTAATTTTGTTTGTCATTGCCGGCGATATGACGAAAGTCGAACACGAAGCCCTTTCTCAATTGCGGGAAGCGGGTAAACCTATATTACTCGTGTTTAATAAAGTCGATCAGTATCCAGAAGCCGATCGCATGGCAATTTATCAAAAAATCCGGGATGAGCGGGTGCGGGAGTTACTCTCTCCGGATGAAATTGTGATGGCAGCAGCATCACCACTAGTCAAGACAGTGGTTTATCGTGCTGATGGTACTAGAGGCTTGCAAATGCGTCAGGGTAATGCCCAAATGGAGGAACTGAAGCTGAAAATTTTGGAGATTCTCCACCGCGAAGGTAAAGCCCTAGTTGCTCTCAACACCATGCTTTATGCCGACAACGTGAATGAGCAATTGGTGCAGCGCAAGTTGGCAATTCGGGAGAATGCTGCCAATCAGTTGATTTGGAAGGCGGTAATGACTAAAGCTTGTGCGATCGCTCTCAATCCTCTAACTGTTGTTGATATTCTTAGCGGTGCAGTAATTGATGTTGTCTTAATTTTGGGTTTATCTAAACTCTACGGTATTCCCATGACAGAAACAGGTGCTGTCAAATTACTTCAAAAAATCGCTCTCGGTATGGGCGGTATTAGTGCCAGCGAACTTTTAGCAAATTTGGGTTTAAGTTCTCTGAAAACTTTACTTGGCATCTCTGCACCAGCAACCGGAGGTGCTTCTCTTGCTCCCTATCTGTCGGTGGCGCTAACACAAGCGGCAGTAAGTGGTGTTTCTTGTTATGGAATTGGACAAGTAACCAAAGCTTATTTAGCTAATGGAGCAACTTGGGGGCCAGAAGGGCCAAAAGCAGTGATTAATAAAATATTGGCAACACTAGATGAAAATTCGATTCTCAACCGAATTAAAGATGAATTACGAACAAAAATCAAGAGAAATTAGATTTTTTCAGTAGAAGGCAGTCCCAATGAAACAAGTTTTATCGCCAGGCATGAAAAACCTCACCCCGTCCTGTCGGACACCCCTCTCCTTGCTAAGGAGAGGGGCAGGGGGTGAGGTGACTTTCAAGGCAGGAGGCACAGAGAAGTTGGAGCGGAGGCTTCCTCCGAAAGCGTTGCTCCTCCACAAGGAGGCTCCAAACTTCAAAGAGGCAGAAGGCAGAAGGAAAAAGCCTTTTTGGAGTAATTTTCTTCAGTCAGCATCTGACATTTAATTATGTATACCTACTTAATGTCGAGAAAGGTTTTATATGGTTTAGTACTCAACTAAACTGTAACCTCTTGCTTTTTGGTTAAACACATAGCAATACCCTTTTCGTAATAAGCTGCTTCGTTAATAAAAATTGGATAAACTATTGATTTTCCTTGATACAAAATTTCTTTCCCGTCAAAAGTTATGAATATCGGATCACCAGGATGAAGAGATTTATAGTCTCGATAATGAAGATGGGGGTGAATCATTGCCTGAATTTCTCCCTTTTCATTTCTGGGATAGTCGATAGTTTCGATATATTCAAAAAGGGTGAATGTGCTGTGCTCAAATAGAATTAAACCTTGATTATATGCTTCTAAATAATCTAAAATTGTATAAATAAGTTGCTCTGTTTTCTGATACAAATCTGCATTTAGTACTCCTTGGGCTACAGGGCCAACTTCAATCACAAAGCCAAATTTACATAAAGATCTAAGAAAGGAACTTTCTTGATCAAGTTGTGGACAACAAATCTTAACTAAGGGATTTATTGAACAAAGATAAGCAGCTAATCGCATCATGAAAGGATGCTGGGTATCCAGGATTATACTCAACCCCATGTTTGTAGTTGTAGAGTGCAAATCTACAATTATATCTACCTGAGATTGACCTTTTGGCCCTAGCATTTGGTTGATAGTTTTTGCTCGAACATCCTCATAACTGGAAAGACTTGAATTTTGCAAATCTTGATTGAGAAAACAACGATTCAAATCTTTATCTATGTAACGCCTATTTTTTGCAAAGGCTTGGGGATTGGCTAATAAAGTTAAAGTTTCAAAACTAGACCGTTGAATTAGCTGGGGAAATCGCTCAAATTTTTTAATTAAATACACCCCTGTTAATTCATTTCCGTGGGTTCCACCAACGACTGCCACCTGATTGATTTTATTCATCATAGTGATTCCTTTGAAGCAATAGAGAATTTAATTATCTATTACCTGCTAGTGATTAAATTTCGTCTTTCACTCTAGTCATTTTCTAGCGCTTTGACCAGTTCTTTCACAACTATTTGGCAGCTTTGCCTATTCCTTAAATTAAAATACGAAGATTTTCTGATGCTTTAATTAAGAAAATCGCCCCATGTTGGGAATTGGTATCTCGAAAAAGTTATTCACTATTTAGAGCGTGATCGCCATTGAAAAATAAAAATAGGGGCGCAAAATTTTGCGTCCCTACTGAAATATTAGCGCTAGAAGTAATAGACAGTTACTAGATTTAACCTCTGTTTTTGAAAGAATCCAGCCATTCTCTAACTTGCTGGTTGGCAATATCACGAGTACCCAAACCAAAGGAAAGAGCAATAGCAACAGCGATCGCACCCAATAGCAATCCAAAGGCTAAGTTAACAATATCAGGAGCGACACCAATTTGTTGTAATGCCATTGCCGAAACCAAGATAATAATGGCAATTCGCGTGATTTGTCCTAAAATTCTAGCTTGGGCATTGCCGGAACTGGTAATAATACTAAAGGCAAGATTCGCGAGGAACAAACCAATTGCAAATACTATCAATCCTGCCAAAATCCGCCCCAGAACAATAACAATACCTGTCACTAGTACAGTCAGCGCTGGAATATTGAGGATATTTACTGCTGCCACAGTTGCAAACAGCATAATACCAACTAATACGACAATACCCGCAATTTCTGATGGGGTACGAGTGGTTGCAGTTGGTGTTGTTGGTTCTTCTGCTGAAATAACAACTCTTCTGGTGGGTGATGGAAAACCCAAAATCGAGAAAATGTTATTAAAGCCTATACTTGTCAGAATGCTGGTGGCAAGATCCGCCAAAAACCGTCCAACAAAATAAGCAATAATTAAAATTGCGATGGCTGTGAAGATGGCGGGAAGTGCATTGAGAATTTGCTGCAACATTGCGATCGCTGGTACCGAAATCGCTTCAATGCGTAAGGTATTCAACGCCGCGATCGCCACAGGAATTAAAATCAAGACATAGACAATCGTACCGATAATTGAGGAAAGAGATTGCACTGTGGCAGTGCGTGAAAGTCCAAATCGACTTCCTAAATTGTCGATTCCTGTTGTTGCCAGCAAATTTGTAACAATGCGCCGTACTATATTCGCCACAAACCAGCCGGCTACTGCAATTAGCACCGCTCCCAGGATGTTCGGTAAAATTGCAATAATCTCTGTTACTAGTACTTCTACTGGACGTAATGCTTGTTGCAATCCCAAAGTATCTAAAATTGGGATCAAAAATAGCAAAAATATGAACCAGTACAGAGCATTGCCAATTGTATCAGAAAGAGGCAACCGATTCTGCCTAACTGTTGCATCAGCATCCTGCGGTGGTGGATTTAAACGTTCGTCTACTCTAAATGCCCGCAATCCGCGTATTGTAATTAGCTTGACTAAACTAGCGATTAACCAAGCCACTGCCAAAAATATTGCTGCACCTACCAGCCTTGGTAAGAAATCGCCAATTTGGTTGAGGAAAGCATTGAGCGGCTGAGATGCTACTCTCAGCTCTAAAGTGTCTAAAACAGCAACGATCGTTAAGAGCAGAATACCCCAAAATACAATACTGGAGATTACACCTTCCACTTTGGGAAGTTCTCTGCCTTCTTCACGCCCCATCACTCCAGCCGCAATCCGGTTATCTAGCTGTGTGCGATTGAGAAGACTTCGTGTCACCGCAGCTGCGATCGCCGCAATTAACCAACCAATTAATAAAATTAATACCGCCCCCAACAAACGAGGCAGAAATGCAGTCACTTGTTGGAAAGTGTTTTGCACATAAGCGTTTATTCTGGCATCTTGCTGTGGTGGTAATGTTGGTACTTGTGCTAAGAAAGTCTCTCCCCTAATCCACAAACCAGATCCCATCACTTGGGTTATACTTTGCCAATTTATATTCATGGTTTTTGGTATTAAAGTTCAGTTGTCTCACAAAAAAACACTGTAATGTTTTTGGAGTATAAGGCTACACACAGTTAAAATACTAGTGTTTTGCCTTTATAATTTACCAGTAAATTTCACAATGAATGATATTGAGGTTTGTTTTTTTCTTTATTTTTATTTATCAGTTCATTTTTCTGAGAAATGCTCAAAATATCTTTTTATTACAATATAAATTTTTACTTCTATGAACGTTATAAATGCTACACTAATAAATTAAAATCTATTTTTGCCTAGACTTTTTCACAAACCTTATTTTGGGTTAGTCTAAAGTGCAGATATAAGAGCAAAATATGTAAATTATCTGCTATGCAAGTTTTTGAGCAATCAATTGATATTAATGCTCCAGCAACGGTAGTAGAAGACTGTATAACTGATCCCATTCTGATGCACCGTTGGTTGAATCCGGCATTGCGTTGTGAACCTGTGGGCGAATGGAATACTGATATTGGCAGTAAAAGTCGCTTTGTCATTCAAGTACCTTTCATCCAACCTACTTTAAATAGTACTGTTGTAGAAAGACGACCAGGATTGGTAGTGTGGGAATTTGAGGGTTTTTTTCATGGACGCGATCGCTGGGAATGTCAACCGATAGATAAGAAAACGCGTCTACTCAACCGCTTTGAATTTGAGATTCCCAATCCGATCATAAGCTGGGGTTTTAAAACCTTTGCCGAAGGTTGGACAAAAGAAGATATGCAAGCTCAACTACGCCGCCTCAAGCTCGTGGCAGAAGAGATACAGCAAGGGTTGTGAGGGAGCAGGGGAAGAGTGGGAGAGGAAGAGATGAGGGAGATAGGGAAGATGGGGAAGAATTTACTCTTATTACTTCCTCATCTCCCTCACCTCCCTTAACTCCCTCAAATCCTTGTCCTAATTTCCTTCTGCCTCCTGCCCTCTGCCATTTGCCTTTCTTCAATACCTACCAAGTTTAGTCAGCAGTCTTTTGATAATATAAGCGTCTTGGGCTTCTGGAGTTATATCTAGGTAGGTTTCTAAGTCGTTCGCTGCTTGAGAAAATCGTCCGAGCTGGTAGCACAAAAGTCCGCGATCGCGTAATTCCAAAGCCAAGTCAGGAAACAACAGTAAAATCCTCTCTACTATTGCTAAAGCTTTTTCCAATTCCTGTTGGCTTAAATAAATATATTTGAGATTGGTCAGCATTCTTGCCAAAAATTGCCTTTTCGTCACTGCTGCTAGAAATTCTGGTTGGATTGACACAGGATACTGATACATTTGAGCCAGCTTTTCCTGACAGTCTTGGGGAAACATGATTTCCCCATCATTGAAGGCATCTACAAAAATCTCCATTTCGGGAATGTCAGGACGAATGAGAAAATGGCCAGGCATTCCTATTCCCACCATCGGGAAATCAATTCTCCGAGAAACTTCTATATATACCAGTGCCAAAGAAATAGGAATCCCTAAGCGCCGATCAATCACATCATTTAAAAAGCTATTACGGGTGTCATAGTAATCTGTTTTATTACCCGCAAATCTTAAATCTTGGTAAATATACTGATTAATACTTTGAATTATTCGTAGCGGATAGCGTTGGGGTGGCAATCGTTCTTCTAACTCTGCTGCCATTGTATCAAGAGCATTGAGATATTCTTCAACATCAAGGTTGGGGTATTCTTCTTGAGCAATATATAAAGCTGCCCTTGCTAAATCAATATACTCATCAGGCTGCTGGATTTCTTGGTAAAAATATTGCCGCGCTGAGGAGTTATCCATAAGTACATTTTGATTATAAGTTAGCAGATTTTATTTTTGGTAGTACAGTTATGTTTACGTTTAACTATTAAGAATACTAGCAAGATTAGCAAGTGCAGTTTACGCGGAAATTTTGAGTAATTGTCTCTATCTGAGGTATGAAAATGAACTAGCACACTATCTAGTAAAGACCTTTGATGATAGCTTGAGTCTGAGTTTACTTCAGCCTTTGCGAAACAACATCAAAAAAACTTTGAAATTACTACTCTTCTAGAAGAGAGTCACTTTTAATGAAACGTTTTTGTAAAGCAACAACAACAGCGCTTTGGCGATCGCCTACTCCCAATTTATGCAAAATCGCATGCACATGCACTCGGACTGTTCCAGGTGTAATGTAAAGTGCGAGGGCAATTTCTCGGTTAGTTTTTCCTGCCACCAACAATGATAAAATTTCTTGTTCGCGTTGGGTGAGTGGATTGGAGGGATTTAAGATATTTTCTGAGTCAAGTTGGGCAGAATCAGATCCAAAAGTAGAACGAATTTCTTTGGTTGCGGTTTCATCCCACCAAGATGCTCCAGCAGCTACAGAACGGAGTGCTAACACCAATTTTTCCGCCGCCACTCCTTTGAGACAATAACCTTGAGCGCCTGCTGCAATTAACCGTTTAATTAAAGTTTTTTGGGAATGGGAAGTTAAGACTAGAACTGGTAAGTGGGGATTTTGCTGCTTAATTTGTTTACAAGCCTCAATACCCCCAATTCCTGGTAATCCTACATCTAACAGCACTACATCGAAAGGATTTTGATTAACTAACTCAATAGCTGTTTCACCATCTTCGGCTTCAGCAATAATTTCTAACTCTGTTTCTTGTTGCAATCGCACGCGCAAGCCTAAGCGGAAAAGTTCATCATCCTCAACTAGGAGAATTTTGATGGGGGTAGATGGCATCTCACACGGTAAGAGAGGATTGAAATGGGTAAGCCGGAAGCTTGAAAGCAAACATTGCACCGACAGGTACTCTATTCTCTGCCCACATTATACCGCCGTGGGCTTCTAGAATTTGCCGAGATAGGTAAAGTCCTAACCCAGAACCTTTGGCTTGGCGATCGCTATGTCCTTGATAAAATCGTTTAAATAAATGGCGGAATTGTTCGGGTTGAATACCTGCACCTGTATCCAGAAATTTTACTACTTGATAGGAATCTTGTGGTTCTAACACCACTTCAACACGCTCACCACGCCGGGAATGGTTGATAGCATTAACTAGGAGATTGGTAAAAACTCGTTGAAGTTGTAGTGCATCTCCCCGAACCCACAGCGATCGCCGCCAATTAGAGTCACCATAGTTAAGTGAAAGATAAACACGACGGTTAGCTGCTAAATTACTGAGAGTAGCTGCGGCTTCCTCTGCCACGATAGTTAAATCTACAGGAGCTAAGTTAAGTTTTAAGCCTTCGGTATCATTGCGATAGATATCTAACAAAGTTTCTAGTAATTGTAGGGAAGTTTGATGACTGCGTACCATTGTGGCTAAAACTTTTTGCTGTGTTGGTGCAACAGCACCAAATTTTTCTTCCTCAAAAGCTTTGAGAGTTTCAATTGCTCCTAACAGAGGCGTTTTCAAATCATGGGTGAGAGTAGAAGCAAAGTCTTCGCGAACTCTGGATAATTCCTCTTGCGCTGCCAGTTTAGCACGGGTGAGGGCGATCGCGTCTTGGGAACGTCGCAGGCGATCGCTCAACACACCAGTGACAATCAACGCCATCGCTGCGATCACTCTACTGGCAATTGTGGAAGCCTTCATCACTTCGCCTACTGGTATTACAAGATTTAACATGGTTAAAAACACGGCTGCGAGGGTGGTGTGAAAAGTTGCACGCCTCCCTAGCCAAGAGTTTGCCAATAAAATAGGCCCTGTGTAGAGATATCCAAACACGTACTCAGTTGGCGTAGAGAACTCCAGAGCGATAACAACTATAAATAAACCAGCGATCAGCCAAAATTTGCCTAGAGATTCTTTCTTAGGTAATCTAGCTTTGAAATTAACCATTTAGAATGTAATGCTTGTCAAGCATTCTTTAATTTAAAAAACGCATATATATCTTATGTATTTTACCTGATTAGTAATCTTCAAAAATCTGTTTATCTCAAAATAAACGCTTGAATATATATCACATAAACATCCTAAACACTTGATATAAATAAATAAACACTGTTTTATATCCTTCTATTGCTTGTCTTCGTTTATCCAATCATGAACAATATAAATTGTTACAAACTAGAAGATATTAATTTCTTCTCACTAGCAAAAAAATGCGTTTATGGCATTAGGTTTAATAAGTGTAAAAATTTGGGGTAATAGCTGCCATTGTGGCAAAGCATTAACAAGCTTAAATTTACCAAATGAATGTGTAATTATCGGTGTTGTTAGAGATACCGAAGTCATTTTAGTAAATGCAGAGCCTATTATTTGTAATGGCGATTATATATTGGCTGTTGCTTTAAATCCAGCCTTAGTTCCTATGCTCAAAGTTACCTTAAACAAAAGGTATCCAAGTTACTATTTTCCACAAGAGTATTTCACCAAAAGTTGAACAATACTAGCTCAGGAGCTTTTCTAATTCATGTTACAAGGATGGATACAAATTGCTATCACACTACTCATCTTCATAGCAACTACCCCCTTACTTGGAAAATATATCGCCCATGTTTTCATGGGAGAAGAAACATTTTTTGATTTAATAATTAATCCCCTAGATAGAGTTATTTATGCCTTTAGTGGTATTCGTCCTCAAGAACAAATGACAGGTTGGCAGTATACCAAAGCAGTGATGTATAGCAACCTAGTTATGGGGATTTTAGTTTATTTCGTCCTAATGTTTCAGGGATGGCTACCACTTAATCCGACAAATTTAAGTGCTCCTAGTTGGGATCTGGCACTACATACCACTATTTCTTTTGTCACCAACACTAATCAACAGCACTACTCTGGTGAGACAACTTTTAGCTACGCCAGTCAAACCTTCGCCTTGGGTTTTTTGATGTTTACCTCGGCAGCAACTGGTTTAGCAGTGGGTATTGCCTTTATTCGTGGTTTAACTGGTAGACCATTAGGTAACTTTTACAGCGATTTGATTAGGTCAATCACGCGAATTTTGCTACCTATATCTGTAATTGGGGGATTGTTGTTGATTTTAGCAGGTGTGCCAGAAACATTATCAGGCCCAGCAACAGCTACTACTTTAGAGGGTGCAACTCAAGCAATAGCCCGTGGCCCAGTTGCCCACTTTGAGATCATCAAAGAATTAGGAGAAAACGGCGGTGGCTTCTTTGGGATTAACTCAGCCCATCCTTACGAAAATCCCAACGGCTTCTCTAACTTATTAGAAATGTGGGCAATGATGTCCATTCCCTCGGCATTGATTTATACCTACGGCGTGTTTGCTAACAACCGTAAACAAGCATGGCTAGTGTTTTGGATGGTTTTTGTCATTTTTGTCTTTTTAGTAGGTATTACTGCGATAGGTGAATTTCAAGGAAATCCCCTTGTTAATTCTCTTTTAGGAGGACAGCAACCCAACCTAGAAGGCAAAGAAGTGCGATTTGATTGGGCGCAAACAGCATTATGGGCAGTTATGACTACAGCAACCATGTGTGGTGCTGTGAATGGAATGCACGATTCCTTAATGCCAACCGGGGGTTTTGCCACTCTGTTTAATATGTTCTTACAGATCATTTGGGGAGGTCAAGGAACAGGTACAGCTTACCTGTTCATCTACTTAATCTTGGCAATATTTCTCACTGGCTTAATGGTGGGGAGAACTCCAGAATTTTTAGGACGCAAGATAGAGAAAAAAGAAATCATCCTAGCCAGCGTCATCTTATTAGTTCACCCCTTTGCTATTCTCATCCCTTGGGCAATAGTCTTTGGCTTTCCCGATACCCTCTCAGGCATTACTAACCCTGGTTTTCATGGAGTTTCGCAGGTAGTTTACGAATATGCTTCCGCCGCCGCCAACAACGGTTCTGGTTTTGAAGGATTAAACGATAACACACTATGGTGGAACCTCAGTACCAGTGTCAGCATTTTAGCAGGGCGTTATATCCCCATTATTGCCCTACTACTGCTAGCAGATAGTATGTCTCGCAAGCAACCTGTTCCTGTCACTTCAGGCACATTGAGAACTGATACTAGACTGTTCACAGGAGTGACAAGTGGCGTGATTTTGATTCTTGGTGCGCTCACATTCTTCCCTGTACTTGTTTTGGGGCCTTTGGCAGAAGCTTTTCTGATTGCCAGAGGTGGATAAGTGCGTTAGGCAAAATTGAAGTTACGGGTGGATATCAGGTAAGAGCTTGAAGAATGTGTAATTAATTTTGTTGAAGTAATAACCAATGACACGATCTACTAAACCACGTCAAGAACGCAAACATACACCCAAAGTCAAACAATCTGGACTCTACAGGCGTGCGTTTCAACAAGCATTCATCAAATTGCACCCGCGCCATATGCTCAAAAATCCGGTAATGTTTGTCGTCTGGTTAGGCACAATCATTACAGCATTAGTAACAATCGCACCAGATCTATTTGGCCCAACTCCGGGTGATAATCTGAGACTATTCAATGGTCTAATTACCTTAATTTTGTTCTTAACCGTTCTGTTTGCTAACTTTGCCGAAGCCGTAGCCGAAGGACGAGGCAAAGCTCAAGCAGATGCCTTGCGATCGGCAAAATCCGAAGCCAAAGCCAAAAAACTCCTTGCTGATGGTTCCATCCAAGAAGTTAGTTCTACAGCCTTACGACGTGGCGATCAAATTAAGGTAATTGCTGGTGATATTATCCCCGCCGATGGCGAAGTAATTAAAGGTATTGCCTCTGTAGATGAATCTGCCATCACAGGAGAATCTGCACCAGTATTAAAAGAACCGGGGACAGATATTGCTAGTTCCGTGACTGGAGGAACACGAATCATCTCCGATGAACTCACCATTCGCGTTACAACTGATCCAGGACAAGGCTTTCTCGACCGGATGATTAGCTTAGTAGAAGGAGCTTCCCGCAGTAAAACTCCCAATGAAATCGCCCTGACAGTTTTATTGGCAGTCCTGACTCAGGTATTTTTGGTCGTGATTGCAACTTTACCCACAGTATCAGTCTACGTAAAATCACCTGTCAGTATTGCTGTATTAATCGCCCTACTAGTAGCACTTATACCCACAACTATTGGCGGATTATTAAGTGCGATCGGTATTGCTGGTATGGATAGAGTTGCTCAGTTTAACGTCATTGCCACTTCCGGACGTGCCGTGGAAGCCTGCGGAGATGTTAACACCCTTGTATTAGATAAAACAGGGACAATTACTTTGGGCAACCGCATGGCAGAGGAATTTATCCCTGTGAACGGTCATTCTATGGAAAAGATGGCAAGAGTTGCTCTAGCATCGAGTGTATTTGATGAAACACCAGAAGGGAAATCCATCGTCAAACTAGCAGAAAAATTAGGAGCAAAATTAGATTTTAACCCCAACCAAGCAGAAGGTATTGAATTTTCTGCCAAAACGCGCATGAGTGGCACTGATTTACCAGATGGCGTGCAAATTCGTAAAGGTGCAGTAGATGCGATCAAAGGATTTGTGCGTTCGCGTAGCGGACAATTAACACCTGAACTTGATGCCGCTTTTGAACGAATTTCGAGATTCGGTGGTACTCCCCTGGCACTGTGTCAAAACGAAATTATTTACGGTGTCATTTATCTCAAAGACATTATTAAACCGGGAATTCGAGAACGGTTTGACCAAATGCGGCGGATGGGAATTAGAACCATCATGTTAACAGGAGATAACCGCATTACTGCATCAGTGATTGCCCAAGAAGCAGGAGTTGATGATTTTATAGCTGAAGCCACACCAGAAGACAAAATTGAGGTAATTCAAAAAGAACAAGCCCAAGGAAAGTTAGTAGCAATGACTGGAGATGGGACTAACGATGCTCCGGCATTGGCACAGGCAAATGTCGGCGTAGCGATGAATTCTGGTACACAAGCGGCAAAGGAAGCAGCTAATATGGTAGACCTGGATTCTGATCCTACCAAGTTAATTGATATTGTCACTATTGGTAAACAACTGCTGATTACCCGTGGCGCACTGACTACCTTTTCCATCGCCAACGATGTCGCTAAGTATTTCGCCATCATTCCTGCCATCTTTGCTGGTATTGGTGTTGGCAGCCTCAATATTATGGGTTTAGCCAGCGCTCAATCTGCTGTTTTATCAGCCCTAATATACAACGCCTTGATTATTCCCGCACTCATTCCCTTAGCACTAAGTGGCGTCAAGTTTCGCCCACTCACAGCAGATCAACTTTTGCAACGCAATATTTTTATCTATGGATTGGGTGGTGTCATTGCTCCCTTCATTGCCATCAAAGTTATTGACGTTTTGATTGCAGCCATAGGACTAGCATAATTCCGCGCCTCTGTGCGTTTCAATCATGAAAAACTTATCGATTTCTCTCTTCCTCACACTTATCCTCAACGTATTTTTGGCACAAGCCGTATACGCAGCCACCTCTGAGGAAATATCACGTACTGCATCTTACGCCATTGCTCTTTTAGGGCTAGTAACTGTGAGTGTCTGCATCTATTTATTTGTAGTTATTTTGCAACCGGAGAAATTCTGATGAATCAGATACGCCAACTCAATAAAGCTGTTCGTTCCACCTTGGCTCTGTGGTTCTTAACAGCATTAATTTATCCTTTGTTGATGTTAGTTTGCGGACAGATTGCATTACCTTTCCAGGCTAACGGTAGCTTAATCACCAATAGTCAAGGTACAATCATCGGTTCGGGATTAATTGGTCAACCTTTTAATAGCGATCGCTATTTTTGGAGTCGCCCTAGCACTGTTGACTATAGCACCAGCCCAGAAGTTGCTACCACAGGTACGTCAGGAGCCAGCAACCTTGCACCCAGCAATTCCGAACTTATCGAACGTATTCAAAAGGAAGTCACACGGCTACAAAAAGCTAATATTCAACCCACTGCTGATTTAGTTTATACATCTGGCTCTGGATTAGATCCTCACATCAGCGTTGATGCAGCACAGGCACAGGTACAACGTGTTGCCTCTGTCCGCAGGATTAGCCCAACCCAAATTCAATCCTTGATAGCTCAAAATACAGATGGCAGATTCTTGGGTGTTTTTGGCGAACCTGGAGTTAACGTCCTCAAGCTAAATTTAGCACTCGATGCTTTGCAGTCTAATCGTTAACACACAAGTCCTATTTATTGCCATCAAGAATCAAAAAAATCACAAAATGATTGCGGAACAATACACCTTAGCACTCAGTCTAAACTAACGAACAATAACTATTAATTAATTAAAATTCCTGCTGTTAATTGTCAAACCTAAAGAGGATTTTACATCCGCAGATGAATACTAAATTGAATATTAAATATATACTCAGCCGGAGAATCGTTACAGGATTTTGCCAAATCTAAGCATGAAGTATTCACGAAAGTCTAAAATCAATTTGTTTGTCTGTTTAAGTTTAACGGGACTTGTTGCCTGTAACACTACACCAGCAACACAGAGCAACTCTAATAATGAAAATCAAGCAGTATCACCCGCAGCAAATACAACAACAGCTGCCCAAACTCAAGCCTGTACGTATGTTAAAGATGGCTTTGGTTCCCAAGGACAGGTAAAAGTAAGGGTTGAGGAAGTAGTCACAGGTTTAGAAGTTCCTTGGGGAATAGCTTTTCTGCCTGGGGGGGATATGCTAGTCACAGAACGCCCTGGTAGGGTGCGATTAGTAAGAAATGGAAAGCTGCAACAAGCTCCTGTAAACACTGTTAGAGTTACAGACTCTGGAGAAGGTGGGTTGTTAGGGATTGCGGCTCATCCAGACTTTGCCAATAATCGATTTTTCTATCTGTACTATACAGTTGATAAAAATGGATCTCCAGTCAATCGAGTTGAGCGGTGGCGATTATCTACTGATGGAGTTAAGGCATCACGAGACCGAATTATTATTGACGATATACCTGCTGCCATTTACCATAATGGCGGTCGTCTACGCTTTGGCCCGGATGGAATGCTCTACATTGGTACTGGTGATGAGCAAGATCCCAGATCCTCTCAAAATATTGATAGTTTAGCTGGCAAGATTTTGCGCTTGACACCAGATGGACAAGTTCCTAAAGATAATCCATTTCCAAATAATCCTGTTTTCATTACAGGAATTCGTAACACTCAAGGATTTGATTGGCCTAATAAATCTACACTATGGGTAACGGATCATGGCCCTAGTGGCGATTTAGGAAGAACTGGTCACGATGAAGTGAGTGTCGCCAAAGCAGGTGATAATCTTGGTTGGCCTACTATATACGGTTGTGAATCACAACAAGGCATGGTTATTCCCTCCCTTACTTGGCAACAAGCCGTACCTCCAGGTGGAGCAGCAATTTATACTGGAAATGCTATCCCTGAGTGGAAAGGAAACTTAATTATTGGTACTCTTGGTTCTAGACACCTGCATCGGGTTGTTTTCGACTCAGCAAACCCCGATCGCGTGCAACTACATGAGGTATATTTTCAAAATCAATTCGGAAGACTCCGAGATGTAGTGATGGGGTTAGATGGTGAATTGTACGTTACTACCAGTAACTGCGACGGTAGAGGAAGTTGTCCTCAAGGGGGAGACAAAATTCTCCGCATCACCCGATGAACCATTAGCTATTGGCTATTAAGTTAAGTGGACATAATTAAACTCAAAACGCCAACCATTTAAATCTGCTCAGAAAGGAGCCTTCCCCTCCTGCCCTCTGCGGCTCGACTGACTTGTACTGAGCTTCATCGAAGTAGCGCTCGCCGAATGTCCTTCTGTCTTCTTTGTTAAAAACTCTGCCCTGCAAAAATTGATCGCACCTCACCGTTGCGGCGGATGATAGCTTCTCCGTTAGCGACATCTACAAGTGTCCAACCACTAGAGCCGATGCTTTCACCTATCTCAACCCGGCGAGTAATACCGCTCACTTTAAATAAAGCAGCAGATTTGTTTCCTAGTTCCAACAATCCCTCTAAAGTATGTGATGAACCAGCAGGAGAAGAAATGACAGATGCTGCCTCCGGTGCTGTAGCTGTAGGTAGCTTTGGAGGTGCTAACTTTGGTAAAGATGGTATTGCTGGTTGGGATGCTTGCTGCACAGGTATTGCTGCTGGGTTAACATCTACAGGTTTAAGCTTTGACTGTATACCTGCTAAAAGATCCGCAGGTTTGACTGGTTTATGCCCAGTATTCTCAGAGGAAGATTTAGCTGACTCAGCTGTGCTGGCAGTAGAGGGTAGTTGTGGTAAGGTGTTGGCAATGCCAGAAGTCGCTGAAGGCACGTAGCGCATCGGCAGGGGTGCTTGATAAACGGGAATGTATATTCGCTCTACAACGCTTGTCGAACGGTTAGGAATGGGAGATGTATTGTTACCAGTCAAGACGGGTGGCAGATTGTCAGTTGGTTTGACATATGGGAGGGTTGTAC
Source organism: Chlorogloeopsis sp. ULAP01 (assembly GCF_030381805.1). Lineage (NCBI taxonomy): Bacteria > Bacillati > Cyanobacteriota > Cyanophyceae > Nostocales > Chlorogloeopsidaceae > Chlorogloeopsis > Chlorogloeopsis sp. ULAP01. Next base: position 76,649 of record NZ_JAUDRH010000006.1, on the reverse strand, counting down.
GATTACTTGTCATTCTTGAGATGAGTGTATTGGCAGATGAAAGATAGTTGCTTCCATCTTGCCTATCTATTGCAGCTAGTGCTTCTAATATGTAATTAGCAAAATCTGCTGCAACATCTTCTTTTGTATATATCGGTGGCTGCAATGGCGGCTGAGATATCTCTAAAGCTTGTCGGAAGGACTTTGATTCTAGACGGCTAAGTAGATTGGAGTTTGATATCCAGACAATGCCAGCGATCGCCAATCCAAAGGTTGCTAACAGTTGTAGCAATCTACTCCGGTAGTGTGATTGTTGCGGTTGTTGCCTGACTAATTTACCGGCACGAGAAGTATTTACCACAAACGTACTTAATTGATTGTTTTGAGATTGGGGAGCTGTTTGTGCCGTTTGGGTAGATGATTCTGGTAAGGCAATTTGCGGCATACTCACTGTTTGTGCATGAGTATATGGAGGAAGCTTCTTAGATGGATTTCCTTTTTGTAAAGGTAATTTCTTGCTACCATCTAGAATAGTATCTATCTCAGCAAAGAGATCGTCAATTAATCCATCAGCATAGGTTTCCATCGACCAAGGTTCGCTGGCGATTAATTCCTCAGCTGGTTCTGGAATAATCAAGTTAGTGCTGATTTCTGAAGACATAGCGATTTCCAGTTTTAGCTTTTTGGGGAGATTTATTACCCCTGTTTATGCAGATTTTGAATACAAAAATCTATAAACCCATCCCAGCGAGACGAGTTGATGATTTATCAGTATTTAAATTTTGACTAAGTATCTGGTCAGCTTTGATAATGTCTAAGTATGTACTTATGTCATCAATCATACCTGGATGTTCCAGATACTCCTTACTACTATACTCTTGCTTTATAAAGATTGTTTGATAGCTAAGGCTGGAAACTCATTATCTGACTTGGTTTTACGCAATTCTAAATAAATCAGCAGAGCATTGACGTCGGCTGGATTAACACCACCGATACGTGCTGCTTGACCGATGGTAAGCGGTTTTACCTTGGTGAGTTTTTCCCTCGCTTCTTTAGACAAAGTATCAATTGATGCATAATCTAAATCCGCAGGTAAGAGACGGTTTGCCTGACGAGCAATTTGTTCAATTTGGTTTTGCTGTCTGGCAAGATAGCCAGAATACTTAATGTCGATTTCTGCACCTTCTTTTTCAGCACGTTCGAGATCGGCATTTCCTAATCCGTGCGTTTCTAGGTTAATGTAATGGAATCCCGGACGCCGTAGTAAGTCGGCAAGGGTAATCGAGCCTTTAATGGCTTGTCCTGTGGCTTGAACGATCGCTTTACCAATTTGATCATGTTCTTTGATCCGTGTTCCATGTAGCCGTTCTTTTTCGGCTGCGATATTCGCCTGCTTGCGGATAAACAACTGCCAACGGCGATCGTCTATTAAGCCAATTTCCCGTCCTAAGGGTGTGAGGCGCTGATCGGCATTATCAGAACGCAGAAGTAAACGATATTCCGAGCGGCTTGTGAGCATTCGGTAAGGCTCCCGCAAATCTTTCGTACATAAATCGTCCACCAGCGTGCCGATATAACTTTCCTCCCGCGCAAACACGATCGGAGATTGTCCGCGCACAAACTGCACGGCGTTGACTCCCGCCACAATGCCTTGAGCGGCGGCTTCTTCGTAACCAGTTGTACCGTTAATTTGCCCGGCACAGAAAAGCCCTTCTATTTTCTTAGTCATCAGTGTGGGATAACACTGAGTTGCAGGCAAATAATCATACTCAACTGCGTATGCCGGACGCAACATCACACAATTTTCTAAACCAGGTAGAGTCCGCAACATTTGTAGTTGTAAGTTTTCTGGCAATCCTGTAGAAAACCCTTGAATGTAAAGCTCCGGTATATCTCTGCCTTCTGGTTCAATAAAAATTTGGTGGCTTTCTTTATCGGCAAAGCGCACAATCTTATCTTCAATACTAGGGCAATAACGGGGGCCTTTGGCTTCCACCCAACCACCATACACGGGAGATAGGTGTAGGTTTTCCCGAATCAGGCGATGGGTTTCGGCTGTAGTGCGCGTCATATGGCAGGGCATTTGTTCTCGCTCTACCCACACTTGGGGGTCAAAGCTAAACCACCGAACTTCTGTATCTCCTGGCTGAAGTTCCATTTTGCTATAGTCTACAGAGCGCTTGTCTACTCGTGCCGGAGTTCCAGTTTTTAGCCGCCCTGTTTCAAAGCCCAAACGATTGAGAGTTTGGGTTAAACCCTCAGCAGCAAATTCCCCAGCACGTCCCGCAGACATCGATTTGTTACCAACCCAAATCCGTCCTCCTAAAAATGTGCCAGTTGTCAGAATAACAGCTTTGCACTGGAACGCCACACCAAAGTAACTCTGAACACCAACGACTTCATCGTTAGCACCCAAGACTAAATCTGTAACCATGCCTTCACGAACCAGCAAATTTTCTTGATTCTCAATGATATTCTTCATTACTGCTGCGTATTCCCGCTTATCAGTCTGGGCGCGTAATGCCCAAACCGCAGGGCCTCTTGAAGAGTTGAGAATTCGCTTTTGCAGATAGGTGCGATCTGCCATTTTACCTATTTCCCCACCCAAAGCATCTACCTCATGGGTTAATTGAGACTTAGCGGGGCCACCTACTGCTGGGTTACAAGGTTGCCATGCAATTTTATCTAAGTTGAGTGTCAATAGCAAGGTACGACAACCAAGACGGGCGCTAGCCAGTGCTGCTTCACAACCAGAGTGACCTGCACCAACAACGATGATATCAAAGGCGTCTTGGAATTCAACGGAATTGTGCATGGTCATAACTAGGGAACGTCGAGCTTTTATATACTGTCAATTTTAACCGATCCAATGGTTTCCTTATTTTCTTTGTGTATGTTAAAAATGATATAAGTACTAAATTATTAATAGATATTAAAGCTTCAATTGAGGAGTCAGATACTCTAGTTCTCGTTACCGAATTTCAACTTGGTAACGAGGGTAAGTTGTAGGGTGTGTTAAAGCAACGCGTAATGCACCATAATCATGCGGTGCGTTAGGGCTGGTTCTCATTCTCTTAAACTCTCAAATCCTTGACATAGCCGGAACACACCCTACCGCTAATGGCTCCTATTTAATAAGTGTTGAAATTAAAATAAATTTATGATTGTAGGTAGTTGTGAAACTTATTTTGAAAAAAACTGTTTTTTATACTCTCATAGCTTTGATCGCTTTTACTTTAGTGGCGAGTACCGGTAATTCTCGTCAACTTTTGAGTAGAAATGACCAACAATTACAAGATTGTTTGATGGCTGGTTCTGTAGTAAAGAATAGACAGATCAGTAGATTTTGTACTAATTTCCCTAAATCAGATATTGCACCTAATTCCAATTTGAATTTATCGGAAAGTGAGCGTTTTCTAGCTGAAGTCAAGAATAAGCTGCTTACACTTCCACAATCGGGAAGCTATGAATATATTTTGCTGCGTGCTTATGGAGCAATATTTGTTAATCAAAATCCGGAAGTCAAACTACCAGAGAAAGTATTTTTTAATAACGAAAGTGAGACAAAAGCCTTTCAAGCTACTCTAACGTTGGGGAAAGTTAAAAATACTAATAAGTGTTATTTACAAAAGGTAGCAGCAGATGCTTTTAATCGGGCAAAAGCACAAGTTGAAATTCCTTTAAAATCTGGTTATGGCGCTGGTGATTGTGCTCGTACTTTTGGCACGAATCTAAAATTTTGGAGAAAATATGCCAACAATATAACTTTAGATAGAATTCGCCAAGGGAAAGAAACCAAAATTCTTTCTACTGTAGCTCCTCCTGGTGCATCCCAACACCTTTGGGGATTGGCAATTGATTTACGAGTATCAACGCTAATACAAAAACAGGCTTTATATCAAAATGGCTGGTTTCAAACTGTTGAAAATGACATACCCCACTGGACATATCTTGGTCAACCAGAGGAGAAATTGGCTGAGTTAGGGTTGCAAAATAAGATTGTGAGGGGAGTTAGCTACTGGGTAACACCACTCTAACCCAATTTAATTGGTTCTCTGACAGAAAGCTGGAAGTAAAAATTTGGGAACAAGCGATCGCCTACTCAATGTCTACTATATAGATAGCAGTAGCAAGGATAATTCTAAGTTACAATGATAGAAAATTTACGTATATTTTTTTACTTTCATTCAAGCAATTTCAACCCATGGAAAGAGGGGATTTTACTACCTCAACTATTTACCCTAAAACTAAAACTAAGGGTAATATAAAGAATATATAATTAGCATAGATAACTGATATAAGTGAAGCAAGAGAATAACTTAAAATCGTGAATTGAATTTCCCTTATTTCTAATTTTGTAATAAGAAATTTATAGTTGTTTATATTAATTAAATAGTTGTCAAAAGCTAAGAATTTGATAGAGTTAAAAAGTTTTTGGTACAATGAATAAGAATAGTAAATTGGCAAAAAATTAATATTTATTGTCTGTTCTTCGCATAAAAATAGCTTCCACATTGAATTTCAATTCAAAATAACGTTTTGTTGACTGACTTGTAAAATCCTTAATCTTGACTATCATGAATTCTCGTTTCCGTAAGACATTAAAAAAACCTCTTTCTTTAGCACTTGGATTAGGAACTGCTGTGAGTGTAGGGTTATCTGCTCCTATGCCAGCCAGTGCAATTCCATTTCAGGAGTTAATTGTTCCTGGGATTCGCTATTTTCAATTTTCCAATATGTCAACAAGGGACAAAGTTGCCTTGGGTAGCGATATACATAAGCAGGTAGAAAGGAATTATAGGCTTACTACTAACCAGACTGTTGATAGAATCGGACAACGACTAGTTAGAGCGAGTGATTGTTCTCAAATTCCTTTTAAATTTTATGTAGTTCAAGACTCAAGCATTAATGCTTTTGCTACTACAGGCGGCTATGTTTATGTCCACACTGGATTGATAAGAGCAGCAGATAATGAAGATCAGTTGGCATCAGTGATAGCTCACGAGATCGCCCACATTTGTAATGACGATGTAGTCAATAGACTCAGACAAACACAACTAGTTCAGGGTGCAGCCTCTCTTGCTGGCTTAAATCGTAGCCAATTGGCTGCTGTGGCTTATAAAGTTGCAGTAGATTTACCAAATAGCCGCGAAGCTGAATTTAGAGCTGATGCCAAAGGATTGCAATATTTAACGGCGGCTGGTTATGATCCTAATGCCATGCCTGCCTTCTTGAGGAAATTAGTTAGTCGTTCTTCTACACCGGCATTTTTGAGTACTCACCCCAATACACGAGAACGGATTGCTGTTTTAGAAAGGAAAATCGCCAGTCAACGGTAGTATATAACTGTGAATTTTTTTATTGGTTGCGCTGTTTGGGCATATAAAGGTTGGATGGGTGAGCTTTATCCTCAAAGTACTCGCCCAGCTGATTTTCTTCGGCTTTACAGTAGACGTTTTACTACAGTTGAAGGCAACACTACTTTCTACGCTGTGCCTAATCAGGAAACTGTAACCCGTTGGGCAACTGAAACACCTGCTGGTTTTGAATTTTGTTTAAAATTACCACGAGACATTACCCATCAAGGGTTGCTGCAACCGCATATTCCTGATGCTTTGAAATTTATAGAGGTGATGCGTCCTTTAGGTAAGCGGCTTGGGCCGATTTTTGCACAGTTACCTCCTAGTTATGCACCGACGTTAATAGAAGATCTTACTGCCTTTGTGGAAGCTTGGCCTCGTACAGAAATATCATTGGCACTAGAAGTTCGTCATCGAGACTGGTTTAAGGAACCCCATGCAAGTCAATTGACAATGCTATTAGAAAAGATAGGTGTGGGAAGAGTGTTACTGGATTCCCGCCCTATCTATACAGGAGACGACGATCCACAATTGCAATCGGAGCGACGTAAACCGAAGTTACCAGTGCAGTTTAGCGTTACAGCACCTTTTAGTTTGATTCGATTTATTTCCCATCCCGACTTAACAGTTAATCAACCTTTTATGGAGGAGTGGGTAACCCAGATTAAGCAGTGGTTACAACAGGGAACGCGTATTTATTTCTTTGTTCATTGTCCAATAGAAGAGCGATCGCCTAGTACAGCGCGTTACTTCCAACAATTATTAGAACAAAATGGCGTAGCAGTTCCACCCTTGCCCTGGGATAATTTAAATCATCCTCCCGATCAACTTAGTTTGTGGTAAGTAGTACTTAAGGTGGAATGATGGTGTGGTGAGGGCGATCGCTCGACTTCATTTGTAGAGTAATGGGCGTAGACGCTGCATCGGCTGATTGTCAAAAATCACTGATAAGTATTAGCTTAAAGTTTCTGATTCTTGTCTGCCCAAAATTTGCTTTTTAATCAAACGAATTTCTGCTGCTAATTCTTGCCGAGTGGAAGCTTTAAGAAGATAGCGGAAAGTAAACCAAATTGTATAACCAATTCCGACCATTTCCATAAATGGAGTAACCAGTGGAATATCATTCAAAGCATTCAGTAGTGCCAACACTATTCTAAGAGTAATAGCTGTAACTACAAGCAAAACAAAGCTAACTACTGGCAGCTTATATTCTTGAACAAACCTAGCTACTTTTTCGGGCAACTGTGCCAAAAATTCAGAAATTTTTCTGCCAATTTCCTGGAATTGTTCATCAGATTTAGTAGCAGATGGTAATTTTGCAATTTTTCCGGCTTCTGAAGCTTCTATTGCTTCGACACGGTTTTGTGAGGCAGGATTGACATATTGCTGTTGCTCTAAATCAGTTTCCATCGTTATCTCCTTTGTGTGCAATGACAAAAGTTGAATTTTTCACATAGCGCACAGCCCCTACTGTGCTAACTATTAAATAGTTTCATCTCGATGAGCAATAATGATGATTTTCGTGTTTTCATTGTGATACCTCAAAACTACTATATAAATCCGGTTTGATGACTGAAAAAATCAAGTATTTGTAGGGTGCGTTACGCTCCGCGCTCACACAACCTATGTTTTTTTCAAAAATCAAATATGAGTCCCTATATGCATTAGTTGATGAACTCTTTGGTTCTAATTACTAGAAGCATCGCAGTTAAGAAAATATCAATCATCTAGTATTTTAGGATTGCTTCTAAACGCTGGCTCTCAATGTTCGTGTCTTCATCATCAAGTAATCACCTCTGCTGAAGCGATCGCTATAATTTTAGGTATATTTTTAAAGTTAACATCATGATTTCTCCTTGATAGAGAAAATTTATTTACAAAATTATCAAGTCATTAATAATATTTCTGCATTTTTAGATGAACTGCTCATCACTCTCTTGGAATAGGTTTTGACTTTCTCAAGAGTGATAGCAGAAGTGTTGACAATTTGACTGTGATACTTTATGTACTATTCCCATTGGTATGAGGATATTTCCGAGGAACAAGATAGCAAGATTATCGATATTTATTCCCACCCTAGTGCCTCACTAATTTGCTCTGGTAGTTGCAATGGGCGGAATGGTTTAGCAAAAATAGCAGCAACCTGTAACTCAGTGAAGTTCTGTTGATCCGAATTTTGAACTTTAGCTGTGACTAAAATGACGGGGATTGTTTCAGTTGCTGGATTTGCCTTTAGTTGTTGCAGCGTAGTACGCCCATCCATATCAGGCATCATCATATCCAATAAAATTGCATCAGGTTGATATTTAACTGCTTGGTTTAACGCTTCCCTGCCGGAGCTGGCAGTTACAACATTCCAACCCGCAGCCATTTCTAGCCCTAGCTTGGCGATCGCCCGTACATCTTCTTCATCATCTACGATTAAAATATTTTTGCTCATAGTAGTAGTCTCGCCTGATAATTCGTCAATATTTATGATTTGTCTGCAATTTTAAGATGTGATCGGGGAGAACTAGGGGAAAAAGATTTTGGAACAAATATCTCACCGCTCCACTTGGAATATGTCTTTTGATATACTTTCCTGTTTCGCAGGGAATAAGACTAAAGCAAGAGAAATTTGATTTAATAATTAATTAAACTAAAGCGCCCGTTAGGTAGCTAGTTCGCAGCTAGCTACCTAGCAGACTTCCCCCTAATTGAGTAAGCAAATAGGAGACAGTATGATCATGTCAAGTGATCTTGATAATAATCATCTCAAGAATGATAGAGAAGATTTTCAGTCTTTGGATGGTTTGCGGATACTTGTAGTGGATGATGATGTTGATAACTGTATCTTATTTGCTTTTATTCTTGAAAGCTATGGTGTTCAAGTAATGACATCAGCATCAGCGATAGAAGCTCTAGAGCTGATAAAAGAATTTGAACCAAATCTTTTGATTTCTGATATTGCGATGCCAGAAGTTGACGGCTGCTCGTTCATTCGTAGACTCAGAACTCTTAATTCTCCTTTGGGGACAATTCCAGCTATTGCCATCACGGCGATGTGTACAGAAGAGGATCGCAACTTTGCTCTCAAATCTGGTTTTCAATCTTACCTGAGTAAGCCTGTAGAACCTACAGACTTAGCCACAGAAATAGTAAAAATTATTACAATCGCTTAATCTAATTTGATATAGAGTGTCCTCGCCTGAGTTGAAGTGCATCATGACTTAGTGGTAATTTTATTGATCAAAACTTGCACTTAGTTAGCCCCACAATGACACTCACCCTCAGCATATCTGACTTTGACGAACTGTACCAACAGGCTCCCAAACTCCAGGTTGAAAATCTCGTACTTGATGGTTTTGAGGAGCTTGAGAGAGTGCCGAAAATCTTGGGATGGGGCTACAATCGCATTATGAATCTATCGCTTGGGGTGTGGTTGGGTTTATTATGATTGGGAATTTCATTAGGATTTAATCGTGAAAATGCCCGCTCACGATCATCCGATTCAGTTCATGATTTTCCTATCAGGCGTGACTTATTTTGACGATGTTCATCCTCGTGTTATAGGAGGAACACATAGTTATTTTTCAGGTAGCGGTATTTGCCTGCCTGTTCTGGGAAACATCGCGCTGGAGATCGTTTAACTATTGTAAATGTGGATATTGAACCGCTACTGCTAGAATCGTTTTTTCTAGAGGATGGGCATTATAGTAACGAGCTTCAGAAACAACTCTATAAAGAACAAGACTGGAACCCCTCATTTTGCCCCATATTGACTCCAGCAATGCGATCGCTAGCGCAACAAATGTGGAACACACACTATCGCGGTGCTGCAAAGCGGATGTATCTTCAGGCGAAGGTGTTTGAAATAATAATGATTGAGATTTGGGAGTTTCAATCCCTAATAGGGAGTAAGAGAAATTTCAACTATTTGAGTTTGTTGGAGTCCTTGGTTTAGACTTTGTTTCAATCCCTAATAGGGAGTAAGAGAAATTTCAACTTTCAGCTGCTATGTAAGATTCAATTGAATTGGCGTTTCAATCCCTAATAGGGAGTAAGAGAAATTTCAACTGTCTATACTTCTTTGCTGCAACATACCTCTTATAGTTTCAATCCCTAATAGGGAGTAAGAGAAATTTCAACATCCACCATTAGATGTGGTTTTTGATAATGCTACGTTTCAATCCCTAATAGGGAGTAAGAGAAATTTCAACTTGTGTAAACTCCCAAATTTTACGCCTTTGAGTCGATGTTTCAATCCCTAATAGGGAGTAAGAGAAATTTCAACCTAAAATTTTTACTCAAGCACCCCCCCAAGGGGTGTTTCAATCCCTAATAGGGAGTAAGAGAAATTTCAACCCCAAAACTTGCCCAGTTGGCGATAATACCTGGGCAGAGTTTCAATCCCTAATAGGGAGTAAGAGAAATTTCAACCTAAATCATGGGAATATTGGCAAGAATCACAGTTTCAATCCCTAATAGGGAGTAAGAGAAATTTCAACCATAGGGACATGGACTTTGGATTGCCTAGAAATCGGCCTAGTTTCAATCCCTAATAGGGAGTAAGAGAAATTTCAACTTGGGCTAGGAAAGTGTCTATAGAATTGGCGACGTTTCAATCCCTAATAGGGAGTAAGAGAAATTTCAACCCCCATTTTGAATGCTGGCACGTCAAAAATCTGTTGTTTCAATCCCTAATAGGGAGTAAGAGAAATTTCAACAGTATCGCCAGGGTAAAGGCAACGACACTGAACGCGTTTCAATCCCTAATAGGGAGTAAGAGAAATTTCAACGAGGAATCTACGGATATCCACTCGGTCATGGCAAGTTTCAATCCCTAATAGGGAGTAAGAGAAATTTCAACTCTCCTCAGCAGTTTGTTCAAATAATCCCTCGTAGTTTCAATCCCTAATAGGGAGTAAGAGAAATTTCAACCGCTGGGAACTCTTCAGTAATCACTGGTGCCTTGTCCGTTTCAATCCCTAATAGGGAGTAAGAGAAATTTCAACTGCTTGATGCGACTAAATAGGACGCCTTGTCCATCGTTTCAATCCCTAATAGGGAGTAAGAGAAATTTCAACTAAACTAGTGGAATATTTATGGCTACCCCTTTAAGTTTCAATCCCTAATAGGGAGTAAGAGAAATTTCAACCACAAGATATTCACAGAATTAGAATAGAAAATAGGTTGTTTCAATCCCTAATAGGGAGTAAGAGAAATTTCAACTTACTTTTTAAGGAGTTAGTGAAAGTTCTAACATCTGGTTTCAATCCCTAATAGGGAGTAAGAGAAATTTCAACTCGAACAACACCAACCAATCCTCACTCTCAGCAGGAGGTTTCAATCCCTAATAGGGAGTAAGAGAAATTTCAACATGAGATAGATAATGAGGTCAGAAGAGAGATAGATCGTTTCAATCCCTAATAGGGAGTAAGAGAAATTTCAACCCCTGATTCCTGTATTTCTTGGCCCGTACAAAGAGGTTTCAATCCCTAATAGGGAGTAAGAGAAATTTCAACGGTATTCCCTAGCCCTGCATTGAAAGCATCTATGGCGGTTTCAATCCCTAATAGGGAGTAAGAGAAATTTCAACTAAATCCTTGAGGTTGATAGGGGTAGGTAGGTCAGGGTTTCAATCCCTAATAGGGAGTAAGAGAAATTTCAACGGCGGTAGCCCAAAAGTCAATCAATATTAGGTTTTCAAGGTTCCGAGGCGCGGATGGAGAAATCATAGCATAAGAATTTTGAATTGAGTAGGGTGTAAATGGCTGAAACCCAGTCTAGATAAGGAGCGCGGATGGTTTGGTAGCAAATATTCCTCTAAAACCTTGTGCAGTGAGACATTCAGCCATTTTTCCCTTAACTGATTTTCCAACACCTACCCATCCGCGCATTCGGCAAAGAAAATATTTTCATCGCGGGGTTGTTCACCACCGATACGTTCGACTTTACCAAAACAGCAGGCGCACATAAAGTAAAAGCGAATACTATCAGTATCAGGTTTAATTAACTTGTTGAGGCGCGATCGCAATTTTGCATATTGAGTATCATTAAGCTGGCACTCAAAGACGCTATACTGCACCCACTGCCCATACGACTTGAGAACTTTGTGGATTTTTGTGCGGCGCTTGTCTTCAGAAATATCGTAGGACACAACAATATTCATTAATATTTTTCACTTCACTACATCACTGTGGAAATAACTTGATTGGGTGTCGGGTGCAGTTACCAGTTATCAGTTATCAGTTTCCCTTCTCTGTTCCCTAGTCCCTATTTATCCCTTCTGCCTCCTGCCGTCAGCATAGCTGCCTTCTTCTACTTCAAAACCAACGGCGGATATTTCTCGGTTTCGCCCATCAAATATTTTGCTAGTAACCGCGCTTGCAGTTCAAACGCTTCTTGGTAAGTACATTTACGTCCTATTACCGGATGCTTGAATTCAGATTGCTTTTTCTGTGCGTATAAGCGCAAGAATGTTTTTCGTCCTTCTGGAGTGAGGGAAACGGCACCGCTTAATGGTTCTGTGACAAAATCTGTAGATGTCAAAAGCCCCTTATTTAATGCAGATAAAACCACTGCATCTACTACGAGGGGACGAAACTCTTCCATCACATCCAATGCCAATGATGGTCTACCATAGCGATCGCAGTGCAAGTATCCTAAATATGGATCAAAACCAACAATATTAACAGCACCTTGAACGTCATGCCGCAATAAGGAATAGCCAAAGCTGAGTAAGGAATTAACTGGATCAGTTGGTGGGCGACGGATGCGGCTGTTAAAAGTAAATTCTTTTGCGCGAATGAGTTGGTTGAAGCAGCCAAAATAAGCTGCACTACCCGTACCTTCTAAACCACGAAGTGAATTAATACTTTGAGTTGTGTCAATAGGTGCAATTGCTTGTTCTATACGCGTGACATTTTCTGATAAATCTAAATCTGAACATTCACGCTGACGGCGGATAAGGCTGTTTCGATAGTTTTTCAGTTTACCGCGTACAAATGCTTGAACTACGTGAATGGCTTGGACTGACTCACCAGCTGCTTGCCATTGTGCCTTACGTACAAAAATATTTTTAGTTACTTCTGGTTCTAATCGCCCCAAATAACGACCATTTTCTGTGAGAAAAGTCAGAGGGATGTGGCGCTCAAGTAGTTCAGAAATTGTCGCAGGTGAAATCGTAGCACGTCCTAAAACTACAACACCATCTACTTTAATTAACGGCACATCTAAAATTGTCTTTTTATCAAATTTGACGTTGAGACGTTCATCAATTTTACCGATAAAAGCATCTTCTTGAGTAATGTAAACTGTACCCATAATTGCAACAAAATCAGTTATCAGTTAACAGTTATCAGTTATCAAAATTTCAAATTAGCTGGCTTCTTGATAGCGCCCTAGTTTCTCACCAGCTTGGGGCAAACATGATGAGTAAAGACTGCATCCGTCACAGCGTTTGGTTTTGACAGGTTTTGGCATCGCACCTGTAAATAGCAGTGTTTGAACGGCTTCGATGGTAGCGATCGCGCTTTGACGCAGTTCATCAGTAATTTCGACTAACTGGCGTTGGTGCGAGTGTGCGTAGTAGATATAGCCACTGCTAACACTTTGCCCTGTCATTTCTTCCAAACACAACGCTTGAGCGCAGACTTGTAGTTCATCGTTATCCCATTCGCCTTTTCGTCCCCGTTTATATTCAACTGGATACCATTCGTCCTTTTCGGCTTCGATTAAATCCGCTTTCCCAATGAGTTTGTATTGTTCAGATTTCAGCCAAATTGCCCTTATTTGCCAAATTTCTTCTCGATTTCCTTCTCCAACTGTGTGGACGCGATCGTGTAAACTCGTACCTTCAATCGTGTATTGGTTATGAATAAATTCTCCTGCACAAAACATTCGCCAACAGCGGTGCGGGCAATAGGTATATTGGTTTAATGCTGCAATAGGAATGTAGTCAGCTAAGGATACTGAAGAGACTGAAGTTATTTGATTTTTCATTGCGTACCTAAGATTTTATTGCGAAGTGAAGTAAGCATATTGCTGATTTGTGTGATGAGAGATAAAAAACAAGTTACAGCCAGCAAAATATTCACCGTTCCTCATATTCTTTATCTACGTTCTTGCCCGCCAAGAAATAAATTTCTTGGCTAAAAGCTCAAGTTAGCTAAAGCTGACTCAATCACTTTTTGAGTCCGTTTTAACGGACTTTAACTATAAGTCTGGAACTTAAGTTCCAGGCGTTTTAAGGGCGAAGTGCAAGCTCTAATAAATTACCTATTTGTGGTGAAATTATCCCCTTCTCAGCATCCCCATACCCATTGTTGTTTTCCGTCCCACTCCTGCATACAAAGCAAAGTCAGCTAAAGCATTAATTTGCTTAATTACTAGCGGTTCAACATCACCTAAAATGCGATAGCTAATTTCACCCACGCAACCTATAAATTTACTGTCATAGTTACTAATACTTTCTGTATTAATGTTAAAAAAACTGGGATAAATTGATTCAAAGGAAATGTTGGTAAATTCAATCCCACTATATTTATTCCAACGGCTAAGAAGACTGTTGAAAACAGATTCTTTGCTGGGAAGAGCAGTATCGTATCCACCTTGACGAAAGGCTACTGGTGTTGCAAAGGTAAAGTCAAGAGTGCGATCGCTCCCTGATGCTTGCTCATATAATTGAGCGTAAGTACAAGCATTTGCCCAAGGTTGCGTTGATTGCGGCGTGCCTTGAATGCTAGTAATGTATAAATTTGCCGAACCCAAATGCCAAGGGTGCTTAGGGTTGAGATTTAGCCACAGTGAAGTTAGCTTGCTAAACAAAGTGTCATCGAGTAGGGAGATGCGCCACCAGCAGGAAGTACCTGCGAGGATAGGTTTTTGATGTTCCCATTGCAATGTCTGAAATTTTTTCCTACCCTGTTCCCTCAATACTTGCAAAGGCGAAAGGGTGAATGCTTTATCGGCTTTTGAAGAGTGCAGGTAATCTCCCAAAGTTGGATCGACGGAACTGACGAGGGTGAGAAAAAGGGCGTGGAAATGTCTGCCACTGAGAAATTCAGGGTAGATGGGAGATTGGGGAGTGAGGTTGAGGATGAGGCTATGGGGCATACTTTTGTTTCTTTTTTGGAGACTGAGAGCTTCTTGATTCGACAGTAAACACAGGAATTTCTTGGAGTTCAGCTTCGCTCAAACTATACTGTTCACAAACCAAGCTCAAACGATTTCCTGGGGTTTTGACAGCGTTGACAGAATGGGTTAAATCACCCTGAAAGTACAGTAAAGTATTTACTTGAGGCTTAATTTGCCCCAGTTGACGTTTGGGCGATCGCAGTACTAGTTCTCCTCCCTCCATATCCGGTGGTACGCGAACATAGAGAACACTAACTACAGCAGGTGGTTCAATGGTTTTGCAGTATGATCGCAAAGAGCGATCAATATGCGGATCGACGCGGGAGCCTTCTTTGAGCAGTAAAGGATTGAGGTAAAAAGCATTACAATTTGCCTGGAGAGCCAAGTCTAGATAAGGCTTGAAGTATGGGAACTGCTGTACTACTTGTGGAAGATGCGATCGCACAAACACCACAGAAAATCCCTTAGTACCGACAAAATCGCGGTTGAGGTTGTTGATAGTAAAGTAAGGACAAGCCTGGATTTCTCCCCATAAGTCGTTGAGATAGTTGCTGGGGAAGGCGTTGGGTTGTAGTTGGTAGTGTTTCACGTTGGATGGGAGGAGCGATCGTCTAATAGTGATTAACTGCGAAAACGATATTCCATTTGCGCTGGAATTCTCAAGTCTTTAATACTATCAAATTGGTAGTATTTTCCTTGCATTTTTACATTTTGGATGAGGCTAACTGGAGGCATATTTACCACGTCGTAACTTATAACTCGATTAGTGAACATCACATCTAAAGGATTTAAGGGATGATGGCAAGTAAATACATCTTCTTGGATTTTAGGTGATGGCAATTGTTCAACCGTCACTTCAGCTTTGCTCATCCATTTTCCCAGGCGAATCCATTTTGGTAGTTTAAGTTGCTTTTGAGCAATCACAAAAAATTCAAATTGACTTTCTGGCGCAATTTCTTTTGCTCTGCCAAAGCTAGGAATATTCTTTTGGGTTTTCTCCATCTCAACGTGATAGTTGTTATTGGCATACTTCCAGGTGTTGAGAATGGCAGAATGATTAAGCGATCGCGCCGGAGTAACGTAAATAGCCTGTTGATTAAGGCGCGTTAAATGTTCTTCATATTTTGGCACTTGTTCAGGGCAAAAGTAGCGGTAGGAATGTTCTTCAGGGACAGTTGTTGAATATTTTTCACTATCAACTAATCCTAGTGCATAACAGAGGGCGTAATTGTGAATGATTGGTTCTGTTTCATACAATCGCCCTATTTCACGAGTTGCGTAATAGAGGCTGTCGTGTAGTTCTAATTGACAGCGGTAAATAATTGCCATTACTATTACCCCGCTTTGGCAGCAGTTTTCTTCTTACTGATATGTTTATTGGCATAAGCTTTAGCTTCAGCATCAGCTTTTTGCAAAATTGCTTGAATTCCTTTCTCGCTTCCTGTGAGAGTCTTAACTTCATTAAGCAGAGGTGTAAAAGCATCACCAATGAAGTCAGTATGAACGATAAATTCATCAGCCATCAATACCTCAACCGCACTTTTAGCAGCAGTAATTACATCATCTTCATCCAGAGGATCTGGTGGATTTAAAGTATTATTAACCTTCATCTGGTCGTATATTGCTTGAGTCCATCGCAGATTACTCGTAATTTCTCCATCTGCAAATACAACACCAATTAACTCATTTCTAACACGACCTGTACGAGTTGTTTGTGCTCCGTAATGGCGAGTTCGTAAGATATTATTAAAAACGTAAAGAAAACTAGCCTCAGTAGGGTCTTTTAGCGTGACAATACTAGGGAAGAAAACTTGAGGTATGATGTGGTCTTGCTGATTAATTCGACTAGTAACTTCACCAGGTTTTGAACCATTTTCACCCTTAGAAGCCATTGTACCATTTTCAAAAGGAGCATTGAGAGTAAAAGTTTCGTGAGACTCATCAAAAGCTGTAATTGAAAATGCCGTGTCTACTACTACTTTTGATTTTTCAGAACCAGAGTCACCAATAGCAAATCCGTAAATAATACAATCAGGATTATCCATTGCAAAATTTACGTTATATTGGCATTCTTCAGCAGTCATCAAGCCATAGTTACGTAGTAATTCACGCCCAACTAAACGCTCTGGTGTAGACTGCTTACGCTTGAACATTGACAGACGGCTAATAGTAGTTTTATCTTTTACTCCGGCTCTTACCCGTGCTTTATTAAGTTCTCCATCTGTTTGAAATAAAGGATAAGATTCGGTAATGCGAATAGTTAAAAAATGGACATATTTCCCCATCGGCTTGTAGGGAATTTCAACTTGAAATAATTTGGAATCAATGGTTTTTAGAAATGACATAGTTAAGTCTCCAAAGAATAATTTGCTAATTGTTGACGTTTCTAAATGAAAAAGGATTTATATCTACTCATTTTCATTGTCTGGTTCAGTAGATTTTTCATCTTTGACTGCGTTTTCTTTATCATCTTCCAGGCGATATAGGAACTCACAAGTATCTCGAATTAAGTTGAGTTGACGCCCTGCCAAACGAGCGCGATCGCCTGCAAATGATTTCTCAAATACTTCCACTACAAAATACCGTGCAAAATCTAGAACTGCTTGTCGTTCTTCCTCCCGTTTACTCATTACCCAGCGCCCTTCAGCAGTAGAAGAATGAACGCGATCCATGAGTTTAAAAACTTCTGCTGCAACAGCCGCAACTAATGTTTCTCCATTAAACACGCTTAACTCAGCTTTGAGTATAGTTTCAGCCGCAATATCAATCGGTTTCAAAACTGCATTAGATTTGGGATTATAACGCTTATTCGCTCTATAAAAGCGGCGATAAAGCTCTGTTAATTTCTTCGGATGATTGAGACTTGATTCTTCTCCCACAATTAATTCCTCATTGGTATGGTCAAATTTTGCATAAGGGTCAAAACAAGGATAAAAATGATAGGTATAAAGCCGAATTTTTTCAATTCTGGCTGTTTCTACTCCCTGGTTACGCACCCAACGATTGAGATAAGAAAAGACGTAAAGCGGACTAGTTTCAAAGTCCTTTGCTAGTTCCGTAAATCTTCCCCAGTTGGCATCGTAACCAGACTTTCCTTGTCGCGCATTCACATCTAAGTGAATGGCGTAAGCAGCAGTTAAGACATTTAAGGGTGCTGGATATTGAGTACCGTTTTCATTCCAACCTTCAAGGATGTAGTCTAAACGAAACCTGTCTCTTCTTACCAAAGCGCGAAAGGCATGAGGCGCACTGTCAAGAAAAACGCTTTCTTCAAATTCCGCACCATCATTAAAAGGTGGAATTGGCGACTCAGAAACCACTGTTTTAACATCTAAAATCATCGGAAAAGCAAACGCTAACCAGCTAGGCATTACCCAAGATTCTGTATCAGTGCTGTCTCGCCCTGGTGGTAGCGCCATGAAGTAAAATGTTAAAGGCTGATCTTCAGGATAAGAAAGCTTAAATGTACGGTCTTTTTCAGTATCTAGATTTTCATCTATTAAGAAAGTATCCACACTTTGATAATTTTCCTTATCTAAATGTGCCTGTAAGTCTTTAGTGATGAAATGATTGCGGACGGTAGTATCAAAGCGAGTTTGAGCAATTCCACTGTAAGCTGTCTGCAAAAACTTATTAGTTTCTGGTGTGAAGTAATAAGTCGGATAAAAGTAGAGATAGCGATATTTACCATCTTCAAATCTTTTACCTACTGCTTGAGTTTGATTCATCAAAATTTGCCTCAGCATCATTTCTACACCTGCAATGCTAGAAATATTGCGCTTGGCATTAGAACCACCCAACATTTGTTTGTTGGTATAAACTTGCGGTGTAAACAAAACTGCTGATTCCATCTGCTCAGTCACTGTGTAAGCAGAGTGAGAAATTGAACAAATTAATTGTCTCCCTCTTCCTGGTTTTTTAGCAGCATTGTAGTTATTTAACTCATTAAGAAAATTCTCAGTTTGATTTTGAGATGATGGTTGTTGATTTGTAGTTGGTAACATGACAACTCTTGATACCCATTGTCTTAAATCGTCCCAACCATCAGGTAATTTATACTGTCCCAGTATTGGAGAGATTAAATCTGTCAAGTAGTCAATAACTTGCTTGCAAGTTTCTCGTACATCTTCAATACCTGGATGTTCTTCGAGATACTTAGCTGCGAGATAGTACCATTCATAAGGTACTCCACCAGTATTACCTTTTAACTTGTTTTCTTTCAGACTTTCATTAATGCACTGAATGTGGCGAATCTGAGGGAGATATTTTGCTAAATTCCAGAATTTAGCTACCTTATGAGTTAAATCAAGAGCAGGTATTTCTGGTAATTTTTTATCTTTTTTGCGAATTGCTTCAATACCATTAACGGTTTCATCCCAAATCTTGCGACTTACTAAATCACCAAATTCTGCTATTTGATCAATACGGATATCATCAGCAAAATTAAAATCAAATTCAGCAGGTAAAACTCCTTGTTTTTGAAACTTGACTAAATTTTCACTGCGACTTTTGGCAACAGATGCTTTATTAGAACTTAAAATGCGTAACGTTGCATCTAAAGCCACTTGCATTAAGCTTGGAGAATCAAAAAATAAGTTGTAATATTCGGCATATTTCATGCCTTTACCATCTCTACCAAAACCTGTTTGCCTCAGTTTTAATTGTCCTGCACAAAGGGATTTAATATTGTTAACTACAAGGTCTGGTAAATCTTTTGCTGAGATAGGAGGAGCATTACGCGCAGCTAAGTAAATCACGCCTGTTGGCAGATATAGTAAAGGTTCATAGTATGTATTCTCATCGCTATTGAGGCTAGTATAAGCTTGAATTACAGCATTATTCACAACATTGGTTAAAACACCCCTATTTTCAGCAATACTGTGATAAGTAAATTTTAATTGCCCATCACTAAGATTATGAATAATTTCTTGCAGTCTGGAATTTTCTGCATCTTGCGGATGTTTAATAATTGAGGCGAGAGAATCAGCCAAACAAGTTAAATCTGATAAACTACGAATTGTACGGTCTTTGAGAACGGGATTTAACCCAAATTCAGAAAAATTCCAGTTAGTATCCCAGCGGCGCTGTGCATTGTAAGCCATGCACAATAAGTCATCTAAATACTCTTTGTAATCTTCTGGATTATCTGGATTTATAAAGCTATCAAGTCCTAACTGTCTGATTTTTTGATCAATAATTTGGCGATGTTCTGCTAACGGTAACTTGCGGCAATTTTCTGGGACATCAGGAAATTTTTCAAAGTCATGTAAAATGAAACCAGCAATTACTAAGCGTCGTTCTCGTTCTCGTACTACCCGCCGGATAGTTGTATCAAGATTTTCTAACCGCTTTTCAATTAAATTTGCAGGAAATAAACCATTAAGTAAGTGTGTATTTAGCGATTGATCGGCAGCGTTATCTCGCCTAACTTTAGTTTTACCTTCCGCTTCTCGTTTTTGGTCAATTTCATCAAAGAATTTACCACCTTTAGCAGTCACACCAATTGCTATCCGCAAGAGATTGGGTAAAACATACTCGGCAAAATCCGCCATGACTCGATCGCCTGGATTTTGTGCCTGAATAGCTTCACGCAATAGCCTAAGTGTGAGTAATTGTCCTTGAGTTTCAATAGTGCGATCGCTATCACTATCAAAACCAAAATCACCTGATAACCAATTATCATCATCATTAGTCATTTTCTAACTCCCAAGAATGACCAAGTTATGAGTCTCAGCAATTTCTGCCACCAATGGTGGCAGTTTTTTAAACCTGTATAACTGAGTACAGCCAATTTCTGCAACCAATGGTTGCAGTTTTGTACGTATTGATAAAAAATCTAGAGAAACTAAATTATCAAGCCAGTCAATTTCTCGCACCAATGGTGTGAGTTTTTCATTTGTTGAATTTTAGCCATCAGTTTCTGGTGGTCTAATCCTCACTCTGCCTAATTCCGCAGTTATAATTGCACCTGATGCTAATTCATTACCGTAAAGCTGAAGTACTCGCAGACAAACAATAGATTGCTCTCTGGTAGTGAGATTAACCAAACGCAAAATTCCACAGTGAGGATTTCCCCGTACAATCGCCAACTCTCCAAAGTCCTTATCAAGCGTTACTAAAATTCGACCTTCACGATAAGCAGTTGCTAAAATCTCCTCATCGCTTGGATCTTCTGACCAATCTCCACTCCAAACTACGTCATAGCCAGCAGCGAGTAAATTGGTACGCACCCCAAACCACACACAAGTATCTAGCAGTATTTTCACATTGCTTACTCTATTAATAAAGGTTCAACTCGTTCATGACCAACTAGCCTCCGTGCATAAACTAAACAAGCTTGTATATCTTCCTTTTCTAACCAGGGATAAGCTTCTAGCAAGGTTTCGATAGTATCTCCTGCTGCCAGCATTCCTAAAATATGTTCAACCGCTAGGCGACGACCTCGAATAATAGGTTTACCGCCAAAGATTTTGGGGTTGACTGTGATTCTTTCCAAAAGTTGTTGCTCGTTCATAGTTAACCTCTGAGATGTTTAAGTTTAAAGAGGGGGCTTTTGAAATGATGAATTCTTAGCCCCCTTAGTTAACTTATGCAGCCAATCTCAATAACTCTTGAGGAATTTGATGAGGCTGTTGTGGGAAGAGGTCGAGTTCAAGTTGCTTATACTCAACACACTGTTGAACTTCTTCAACCTGAAACTCTTTACTATTGACTGGAACAACCTGCTCAATTGTGTAAAGTTCCACATCAAAGAGAACTAATTGTTCACCATTCATTTTTGTCATCTCCATTATTGGATTTGTCCGAATGGTGGTTTATGCCCTTTAACGTTCAAAAAAGGTGCTACGCCGGACGGATGCAAGCATCGGACACAGCGAATTTCCGTCTTTGTACTTGAAGGTTAATGCCACCAAGTAGACTTTAGCACAGTTTATTAAGTACAGCATCAGAAGACGTGTTTATTCTTGAAGACACACTCCTATATAATTAGAAATAGAGGGCTATTAAGACTCCCTATCAGGGATTGAAATTTCCGATGCTGAACTTGCAGGCTTACGCCCTCAGACTCTAATCGAGTAGTCATAATCCCTATGAGGGATTGAAACCTCACGCAACCCATATCTCATCTCCTTTGCTTTTAAATGTATAAGCAAGCGTATCTAGCAGCAGCGCAGAGTGACCAAAAGCGATCGCATACGGTGCAGTAGCATCATGAAAGCTGTAGCGATCGCTAATGGGATAAATCTGAAAGTGCATTGGCAAACGTAACCGCATCCGCACTTGGGCAACTGGACGACGAATCACATAACAAACCAAACCTTCTTTTTTCAGGCGTTTGTTAATTTCCCCAATCCAGTAGTTTTCTGGTTGCCAAATTTCTATACCCTTTAAAACCTGAACTTTCCACGCATCGCCAATAGCCTGTAAATCCCCAGAGTAGGTAAATTTCCAGTTCAGCCGTTCCTCGCGGTAAGAACGCAACTTCATAAATGCCAGACAGTGAGCAAATCTTCCTTT
Organism: Chlorogloeopsis sp. ULAP01; assembly: GCF_030381805.1. NCBI lineage: Bacteria > Bacillati > Cyanobacteriota > Cyanophyceae > Nostocales > Chlorogloeopsidaceae > Chlorogloeopsis > Chlorogloeopsis sp. ULAP01. Next base: position 54,675 of record NZ_JAUDRH010000006.1, on the reverse strand, counting down.
GGCAATGGGTTGTCCGATGCGTTGTGCGGTTTCTTTCAGTGTCCGAATAAACGCTGCTTCTGTCCACATTTCAATTTCTACATTGCTCAAAATTCCCGGTAAATCGTAGATTTTAAACCTGTCTGCTTCGTTTACTTCCATTAAATCGTACAAACCACATTGCAGAGGACTAGAACCCCGAAAACTAGCAGCATCCTCAGCAATGGGATTTCCTGATTTACCTGAAAGCGCTTGCCAGTCTTTTGCCCATCCTTGAATACGTCCGGCTATAAATTTCAAACTAGTCTCAAATACTTCTTCACAAGCTGCTTGAAACTGCTCTCGACTTTGGGCATACTGTTGTTTAATTGTGCGATCGCTCAATTGATAATACAACCAAAACGACTGCACTGCACCCCAACGGCGATAATAACCATGAAAATCATTAATTTGGCGATATTGCTCTTTAATGGTGCTTTGGAAAAACATGCGATCACAAATACAATTAACAGTTAAAGGTGGAGACTCTACCTGAAATAAACGCTCTACTAAAAAGTTAGGAACAAGAGCATAAGCTGTGAAGTTTTCAAATTTGATTTGTTGACCATTTTTTTCATATCCATCATGTCTGCCTAACCTTCCTAAGCGTTGGATAAAGTTACCTGCATCCGATGATTCAAAAATCAAAAAATTAATTTTAAAGTCAACACCAACATCAATTGTACTAGTTCCAATAACTAAGTCAGCAGCAAGGCTTTGCTCTTTTTCAGCTTTACCAGATAAGCCTGTATTTTCTCCGACTCTTAAGCCATAAGGCTGTAAAATTTCTTGAAAAAATGGCGTGAGTCGCTTGACTGCGGCAATGGAATTGAGAATAATCGCGCCTTTACTCCCTGGATATTGCTGAAATTGGTTCAAAATCAAATTACTATTTTCTTTTAACCAAATTTCAGAAGCTTTAAAAGTAGGTTCTAAGGGAATAAAATTTAGTGAAATTGCTCGCGCTACTTGCCGCCATCCCTGCGAGCGCAGCTGCTGTTCTTGCTGTGGAGTATCAGGAAATTGATATTTATTTTGTTCTTGTGGATTGATTTCTCGACAACGAAACCCTGCTGTTTCTAACTTAGAAATTAAATTTTTATCAGGTGTAGCAGAAAGAAACAAGAATTTCTTGCGGCGATTTGTACAGCGAATTAATAGCATTGTATTAATAACACTAGCTATCTGGGGAGCCGCAAAAATATGAAATTCATCAAATATAAATAAGTCAAAGTCTTTATCAATTCTTCCCCATAATTTATCTGGACTATCACCGTGAATAATATAAGCACCGCGATGTAAGTAATGGAAAATATCAGGGTTGGTTAATAATGCTTCTCGTTGACTTGTGAGAGTTGCGATCGCTGCACTTTTTTTCAAGCCTTCATTTTCTGCATAAATTTCTAAATCAGCCCCACTTAGTCGCACTACACGCGGTTTATCTCTAGGCTGGAATTCTTCAACATAACCTTTAATCTGCGTTTCTTGATCGCGAGCAAGTTCATTAGTTGGATAAAGTCCAATAGCAGAAAACTCACCTTGAAGAACTTCTAAATAAGCAGCCAAACTTTTACCATCACCAGCCATGGCAGTGTTGAACACTACATCAATATTTGGATCACGTAACACCTCTAATGTTGCTGCTTGATGCCAAGAAAGCGACCAATTTTTAGGTAATTTTACTCCGTCAGGTGTGGGGACGGTTTGAGAATAAACGGGTTTGAGAGTAATTTTGTAACTTTCGGACATACACTTAAATAGTGTCCGTAATTAGTTGTTAAAAACTATATTGGCACGCAAAATAGGGGTTGACAAGATATATCAATATAAAAGTGTCCGTATAAAAATGAGTCGAAAAGGCCAGTCAATTACACTCTCGATATCGGAACGTGACAAAGCCGAACTAGAAGCGATCGCTCTTGAATTTGGTATGATGTGGGGTGATCGCCCGAATATCTCCAAGCTTGTAGAAGCGATCGCTCGTCGTCAGCTTATACTCGGTCATAATAATAATTGGTCAGAGGCAAGGATAAGACCATTACATCAATGTATCTCTGCTTTGACGGATATCGGACAAATTGAACAAGCTCAGGTTATTGCAAACTTGCTTCTGGAACGCAGCGAATTATCATTACCACTGCGAAGTGAAATAGAACGTTTTTTGGAGAACTCACCCCCTTCTTGGCGTTTGGATATTGATCGTTATATCAAACGAGAGCAACCTTTTCAGCTTTCTTATCAAGATGCGACGGGGCGTATATGGAATTTTACGGTTCGCTATGCCAAAGTATCACCGCACGAAAAGCGTCAATATCTTGATTGCTGGTGTGAAGAGACAGAAGGAAATTTTGACGTGGAAGAACTCCATCATAATTGGAGTTTGCGTTTAGATCGCATACAGGATGCGGCTGTGATGCCTATTTCTGGTAGGTGGCGATCGCAATTAGATGAAATGGATGTAGAAATGCACCTATTAGGTAACTTAGCTTTTGCTTACCAAGCTAAACCAGAAGACAAAATAAATGAATGGATACCAGAAAAACAACGTGTGCGGCGAGTAGTAAGAGGTGTTTCGAGTACCTTTTGGTTTATCCGTGAAGTTATGCAGTATACGCCAGATTGCGTAGTTGTGTCACCTGATTCAGTGCGTGATCGCATCAAGCAAAAACTTCGCTGTCTTTGTGAGATATACGAGATGTAAAGACTAAGGCAAATATAAATTCATTCTTTATTTAACTCTTAATGCTAAGAAAATTAACAAGCGATCGGACAAAGCGAATTATTCTTCACCTTCGCCATAGGGAACAGGGAACAGGTGACAGGGAACAGTGTATTCTCGACCTGGTAACGAGGATTTGTGGGCTGCTGCCTCCAGGCGCGCATACACATCGCTCTTTTCCCTCTAGCATTCCTGATTAGATAGCTCACAAGCCCCAATACTTATCCAGGTACTAGAACCATCTTGCCAATGTTCTTTTTTCCAAATGGGTGCATTGTGCTTGAGGGTATCAATTGCATAGCGACAAGCTGCAAAAGCTTCGGAACGATGGGGACAGCCTACCGCTACCAAAACACTGATTTCGCCAATTTGCAAATGTCCAATCCGATGGTGAATTACCACGCGAGTTACATCTGTCCATGTTTGCCGAATTTCCTCAGCAATTTGATAAAATACGCGCAGCGCCATCGGTTCGTAAGCTTGATACTCTAGGGCAACAACAGATCTACCATCAGTTTGATTGCGAACCATTCCACTCATGAGCACTACTGCACCATTTGCTGGATCGTCGGCTAATTTATAGACTTCTTCAATAGACAACGGAGCAAAGCAAATTGCAAAGCTATCTTCATTTCTGGGTTTAACAATAGAAGTAAATATATTTATCATAAGCAATCAAAATGAAGAAAATGCTCAGTTTGAGCAATAGTTTATAATAGTATTGAGTTGATTTATACAATAAAGTGTCTGTACTAAACTAGCTTCAGCAAAGCTTTTGTTTATATTCTGATAATTTCGAGTTTAAAAACAAGTTACTAATAATTACGCCATATAAGTTTTTTTGCGTAAATGTACTTGAGTTTAACAGTTACTTTGTCATCTTCCTTCAGGCATATTACTATAGGTAAGTGACAAAGTTATCTAATTATCTGTTGAAATAATTATTTAAACAAATTGACTCAGTTAAAAAGTTCAGTAAACACCGAGTAAAGGAGCATACTAGTAGTCTTTGTTGCTTAAATTGCCAAGTAGGTTATTCATGAAAGCAAAGTACGAAATATTCTAACTTTACCAACCTAACATCTTTGACTAAATGAAATTGATTTTTTGAGCTTAACTGAACTGTGGTGAGCTAAAAAGTGCAGTCAACGCTTAGTTAATTAAGAAGTAAAATTTCCGACTTAGTTAACAAAAGAGTCTATGTATATGGCAGTCGTAAGAAAATTAATAACTGTTATCCTTTTTTTTCCCCATTAATTACCTGACTCCCAGAATTTAGATAACCGCGAGTTACAAGCACAACAGCCGTAATTCAGCAGTAACGGGAATAGCCTATGAAAACTTTAGTACAAAATCATCATGAAGTGAAGAGGATAAAGGTTCTTCGTCAATATCAAATTCTAGACACTTTACCAGAACAAGCATTTGATGATTTAGCATTTTTAGCTGCTCAGATTTGCCAAACACCGATCGCTTTGATTAACCTCATTGATGTCAACCGTCAGTGGTTTAAAGCCAAAGTTGGGTTGGATGTAGCGCAACTGCCTATAGATATTGGCTTTTGTCCTCTTTGCCTAGAGCAAGGCAATGTTTTGATTATTCCTGATACTTTAGCTGATGAGCGTTTTGCAACTTCTGCTGTGGTTAAGTCTGAACCTTATGTGAGATTTTATGCCGGCGTACCTTTATTAGCACCAGAAGGAATAGCGATCGGCACTGTGTGTATAGCAGATCGCATGCCACGGAAAATTACCCCAGAACAAATAGAAGCACTGAAGGCTATTAGCCGTTTGGTAATTAGACAATTAGAACTGCGGCGCAATCTCAGTGAACTGATTGAGATCAAAACAGACTACCAACAGGCACAAGCAGCACTTCAGCAAAGCGAATGTACTCTGCGCAGTTTTTTTGACAGTACACCGATGATGATGGGAGTTGTAGAACTCCAAGAAAATGACATCCTGCATATTTCTGATAATGCTACGAGTGCAAAATTTTTTGGACAAACACCAGAAGCAATGCGAAATCGCCTAGAAAGCGAGATTGGGATGCCACAACAGCAGGTGTATGAGTGGATTCAATACTATCGTGAAGCAGAACGCACTAAATTGCCTGTCAGCTTTGAATATCCTCACGATACTCCCCAAGGAAAGAAATGGCTGAGAACAACAGTTTCATCTATCGGTGCGTATAGCAACTGTGTTAAGCAATTTGCCTATGTAGTAGAAGACATTACCGAACGCAAGCAAGCCGAGGATAATTTACGCTGGCAAGAAGCGCTATTGCGTTCTATGACTAGCGTTTCACCATTAGCATTTTATGTTGTAGACAACCGTACAGATAACATTTTATATTTCAACGATCGCTTCTGCGAAATTTGGGGCATTCAACATCTAAAAGAGCAGATGGTATCCGGCAAATTGAAAAACCAAGATATTATTCCCGATTGCCTGGAGTTGGTGTTGGATATTCCTGCCTTTGCTGAGTCATGCAAACCTTTGCAAAGCGAAGAGAATCGTTCGGTTGTAGAAGATGAGATTTTGTTTACCAACGGGCGTGTGATCCGGCGTTTCTCCACTCAAGTTCGAGATGCTAGCGATCAATATTTTGGCCGTTTATATATCTTTGAAGATATTACCGCCCGCAAACAAGCTGAACAGCAAGTGCGTGAGCAAGCCGCATTGTTAGATATCACCACAGATGCAATTATTGTCAGAGATTTATGCAACAAAATTTTATTGTGGAACAAAAGTGCTGAGAACCTTTACGGCTGGCGTGCGCAAGAAGCAATAGGCAAGTATGCCAATGAACTTCTATATAACGAATCTTCACCAATACTACAAGAAATTCATCAAACTGTTTTAGAAAAAGGCTCTTGGCAGGGTGAGTTGCTTAAAACTACAAAATTTGGCAAAGAAATCATTGTTGAAAGTTGCTGGACATTAGTATGTGATGAAAACTTACAACCGAAATCAATTCTGGTTGTTGATACAGATATTACGCAAAAGAAACTACTAGAAAAGCAATTTTTACGCAATCAGCGCATGGAGAGTATTGGTACTCTTGCCAGTGGTATCGCTCACGATCTCAACAATGTGCTGTCACCAATTTTGATGTCAGTACAACTTTTACAAGCCAACTGTGGCGAACAACGCGATCGCCAAATTCTATCGATAGTAGAAACCAATGTCAAACGTGGTGCAAACTTGGTGAAGCAAGTACTGGCTTTTGCACGCGGCATCGAAGGCGATCGCACCGTATTGCAAGTGAAACACCTGATTTTAGAAATACAGCAAATTGTCGAACAAACATTTCCCAAATCAATTAACCTCGAAACAGAAATAAAACCACAGTTGTGGAATGTTTGCGGTGACACTACCCAATTGCATCAGGTATTGATTAATTTGTGTCTCAATGCTCGTGATGCCATGCCTGGTGGCGGGACTTTGAAAATTTCTGCTCAAAATATTTTCATTGATGAAAATTATACCAGAGTCCATTTAGATGCCAAGGTTGGCCATTATATAGTTTTGAGTGTTGCGGATACAGGAGTCGGCATACCCAGCGAATTATTGGATAGAATTTTTGAGCCATTCTTTACCACAAAAGAGCTTGGTAAAGGTACGGGGCTAGGACTATCAACAGTAATGGGTATCATCAAAGGACATGGTGGTTTTGTGACTGTGTCTAGTCGCCCTGGTAAAGGTACAAAATTTAAAGTGTATTTGCCAGCAATTCAAACAGATACAATCAAACTACCAGAAGACTTGGAAGTACCAACCGGAAACGGACAATATATTTTGGTTGTGGATGATGAATCTGCGGTGAGAGAAATTACAGCAACTTCTTTGCAAGAGCATAACTATAAAGCTCTTGTTGCTAGTGATGGAATTGAGGCAGTAGCGCTCTACGCTCAATATAAAGACAAAATTAGTGGAGCAATTATAGATATGATGATGCCAAACATGGATGGAACAACCACTATCAAAACATTGCAAAAAATGAATCCACTACTACCGATTGTTGCTGTTAGTGGTTTGGCAACCAGTGAACAGATACCACAACTCAACAGTAGTAAACGCCCTGCCTTTTTAGCAAAGCCTTACACGGCAAAGGAACTGTTAAAAACATTGCATTCAGTTATTGGTTAATAAGTAGAAGGCAGCTATGCTGAGGGCAGATGGCAGAAGGAAGGACAAACAGAAGGGAAGATAAGGAGATAAGGAGAAAGAACGTCATTCATATTTCCCCGTGTCTCCGTGTCCTCTTATTTAGGCATTTTAGCCAAGGCTAGTATGGGCTGGTTGATTTGGATATTTCGTAATTCTAGATAGTTATTGTTAAAATCTGCCCCTTACCAATGACTAATAACTAATGACTAATAACACATGAGTAATTTAATTTTGATCGTTGATGACGATCATTTGATGCAGGCGCAACTGCGCGAACTATTGGAAGCCGCAGGGTATAGGGCAGCACAGGCAAGCAACGCAGAGGACGCACTAACTACCTTTGCCCAACTACAACCAGATTTAGTACTACTAGATGCTATTATGCCGGGTGTGGATGGGTTTAGTTGTTGCGAGCAACTACGAAGACTTCCTGGAGGCGATCGCACTCCTGTTTTAATGATTACAGCTCTTTATGATGAAGCATCAGTAGAACGGGCTTTTGCAGCTGGTGCCACAGATTTTATTACCAAACCGATCCATTGGCCAATATTACGTCAGCGAGTGCGTCGTCTGGTGGCAGCAAGTCAAGTGATGCAAGCCTTGCGAGAGCAAACCGAACAGGCACAAATGCAAGAAATGCAACTGCGCATGGCATTAGAAGCTGCCCAGATGGGTACTTGGAAATGGGATCTCCTCGCCAATAAAGTTAGTTTCTCAGAAAATTTGAGAACTTTGTTTGGTTTAGAAGCAGCCACGGCTAACAAAAGTTATGAAACTTTCCTGAGCTATATTCATCCTGAAGATCGCGATCGCGTTCACAACTCATTCCACAAAGCAATTGAAACGGGAGCAGAATGTGAAGTAGAGTTTCGTGTTGTTTTGCCTGACAATAACATTCGCTGGCTAGTGAAAAAGGGAGTCGTTTTTCGTGACACTTCTGGCAAAGCAGTGCAGATTTTAGGCATAGATATGGACATTACTAAGCGCAAGCACTCTGAAGAAAATTTGCATCAGAGTGAAGAGCGTTTCCAGATTCTTGCCCGTGCTACCAACGATGTTGTTTGGGACTGGAATTTAGTCACAAACCAACTTTGGTGGAATAATAATGTACATACACTTTATGGTTACTTCCCAGAGCAAGTTAGTCCTGATCCGGCTTGGTGGCACGAACGCATACACCCAGAAGATAGAACCAGAATTATTGCTGACATTGGTAATCTAATTCAAAGTGGGCAACATTTTTGGTCGAATGAATACCGTTTTCGCCGTGCTGATGGTTCCTATGCCTATATTTTTGATCGCGCTTATGCGGTTCGCGATAGTATGGGCAAACCAGTGCGGATGATTGGGGCAATGATGGATATTAGCGATCGCAAGCGTACCCAAGAAGAACTAGAACGCCAAAATATGCGATCGCGCTTATTTGCTGATGTCACTCTCAAAATTCGCCAGTCTTTGCAAATTGATGAAATTCTCCAAACCAGTGTCACAGAAGTGCAAAAGCTATTGCAGGCTGACCGAGTATTAATATTTAAAATGCTATCTGATGGTTCGGGAACTGTAGTTAAAGAAGAAGTTGTTCCCGGTTTTCCTGTAACTCTAGGACAAAACATCATCGATCCTTGTTTTAACGAAGGATACATTGAAAAATACCGCAAGGGTAGAGTTGGTACAATCAACAATGCCCAAGAAGATAAAGTTGAACCTTGCTATGCAGAATTTCTAGAAAAAATAGCTGTGAAGGCTAACCTAGTTGTGCCGATTCTCCAACACACCAAACTGTGGGGGCTATTAATTGCCCATCAGTGCGCCCATCCTCGCGACTGGAACGAGTCAGAAACTGAACTGTTGTTACAATTAGCGAACCAAATTGGTATTGCCCTAGCCCAAGCCAAACTTTTAGAACAAGAAACTCGCCAGCGACAAGAACTTGCCCGCTCCAATGACGAACTCCAAGAGTTTGCCTTTGTCGCCTCCCACGATTTGCAAGAACCACTCCGTAAAATTAAAACATTTGGCGATCGCCTCAAATTAATTGCCAGCGATTCTTTATCTGCCCAGGCGCTTGACTACCTCGAACGTATGCAGAATGCAACTCGGCGGATGCAAACTTTAATTGAAGACTTGCTGGCTCTTTCGCGAGTCACTACCAGAGCACAGCCTTTTGTCGCAGTGAATCTCTACCAAATTACTCAAGAAGTATTATCTGATTTAGAAATAACTATCCAGCAAGAACAAGCAAAGGTGGAAGTAGGTGAGTTACCTATCCTCAAAGCCGATCCCTTGCAAATGCGGCAATTGTTACAAAATCTGATTATCAATGCCTTGAAGTTTCATAGCCCCGAACAACCACCAATTGTCAAAATTTATAGTCAGATTTTACTAACTCCTTTAGATCCAATCGCCATTGGTACAGAACAGTGCCAAATTATTGTCGAGGACAATGGCATCGGTTTTGACGAAAAGTATTTAGATCGCATCTTTAATGTTTTTCAACGGCTGCACGGGCGTAGTGAATATGAAGGCACTGGCATCGGTTTAGCAATCTGTCGAAAAATCGTTGAACGTCACCAGGGTAGTATTACAGCCGAGAGCATACGTGGGCAAGGAGCAAAATTTATTGTTACCTTACCGATGAATCCTTCGTTTTAAATGAGAGCTTACACTGTTGTTGAGCAGCGTCAAGTTGGCAGTCTTCACAACTTAACAAACAAGGGTTTCAGGAAAGTTAAGCACTGCCCATCCTAGCAAAAATTACTTTTTTTTGCTTTTATAACTTATGGTAACAATATGGTAACAATAGAACTAGCTAATTATTTACTATTGTGATCTGAGATTTGTTGCAATTTAAGAATAAATTAATTATATGAATAGTAAAAAGGAGAAAATGCAGAGTGAAGGGTCGGCAAACAACTGTCACTATTTTAATGGCCGATGATGATGAGGATGACTGTATGTTAGCTCGCGAAGCTTTGACCGAAAGTCGTCTGGCAAATGACCTATACATCGTTAGAGATGGAGAGGAATTAATGGATTATTTGCATCGACGCGGTCAATATGCTAATTCCCATATATCACCCCGTCCTGCTTTAATTTTGCTAGATTTAAATATGCCTAAAAAAGATGGTCGTGAGGCACTTAGAGAAATTAAAGATGATCCAGAACTAAGGCAAATCCCTGTTGTGGTACTCACAACCTCAAAAGCAGAGGAAGATATTTATCGTACCTATGATTTGGGAGCAAACTCGTTTATTATTAAACCTGTCACGTTTGCAGCTTTAGTTGAAGTAATGAAAACCATAGGAAAATACTGGTTTGAAATCGTAGAACTGCCGCTATGAGCGGTGGGAGGCAGATATGACAAACAGCCCCATCCAAGTTCTTCTAATTGATGATGATGAAGATGACTATATTTTAACTCGTGATTGGTTTGGAGAATTCCAAGTAGTGGAGTGCGAGTTAGAATGGGTGGGTAGCTATCACGCTGCAAGAGATAAAATTGCTTCTCGACAACATGATGTCTATCTTGTTGATTACCGCTTGGGTGAAGGTAATGGGCTGGAATTGTTGCGCGAAGCTGTGACAAATGGCTGTAGCGCTCCCCTCATTTTACTCACTGGTAAAGGAGACCGAGAAATAGACGTTGAGGCAATGAAAGCAGGAGCAGCAGATTATTTAGAAAAAAGTCAGTTGACTGCCCCCTTGCTAGAACGTTCTATCCGCTATGCTCTAGAACGCAAACAAACAGAACATAAAATTCGTGAACAAGCAGCTTTGTTGGATGTTGCGACTGACGCAATTTTTGTTCAGGATTTAGATAATCAAATTTTATATTGGAATAAGGCCGCCGAACGCCTTTATGATTGGCGAAAAGAAGAAGCGATCGGCAAAAAAGTATCAGAAATTTGGCAAGAAAAAAATTTATCGCAATTGCAAGAAGCACTCTCCACAATGATGAAACATGGATCTTGGGAGGGTGAACTACAACAAATAACAAAATCTGGAAAAGAAGTTACTGTCGAAAGTCGTTGGACTCTAGTTAAAAAATTTGAGCGCAAAACACAATCTATATTAATTGTAAATACTGACATAACACAAAAAAAACAACTGGAAGCACAATTTTTACGCGCCCAGCGATTAGAGAGTATAGGTACACTAGCAAGCGGCATCGCTCATGATCTCAACAACGTTCTTGCTCCCATTCTGATGACAGCGCAACTGTTAGAATCGCAACTAAATGATGAGCGTAGCCAGCGACTTTTGCCCATATTAATCAACAATGCAAAAAGGGGGGCAAACTTAGTCAAACAGGTGCTTTCTTTCACTCGTGGTATGGAAGGCGATCGCACCTTGGTGCAATTAAAGCACTTGATTAGAGAAATTCAACAAATCATTAAAGAAACATTTCCCAAATCTATTGAAGTTTCCACCCAAATATCGCCAAACCTTTGGACTGTATTTGGCGATCCAACTCAACTGCATCAGGTACTAATGAATTTGTGTGTTAATGCCCGTGATGCCATGCCCAACGGCGGTAAATTGAAAATTACAGCCGAGAATTTTTTAGTTGATGCCAATTATGCCAGAATGCATATAGATGCACGAAGCGGTGCCTATGTAGCGATCGCTGTTACCGATACGGGAGTTGGAATTGCACTGGAAATATTGGATCGCATTTTTGAACCATTTTTTACTACCAAAGAGCTAGGCAAAGGCACCGGACTCGGTCTTTCTACGGTATTGGGAATTATCAAAAGTCACGGTGGTTTTATCAGTGTTTACAGCGAAATAGGTAAAGGCAGCGAATTTAAAGTGTTTCTGCCAGCACAACAGACACCAGAAATAAAAGAAGAACAAGAGGTAGAGTTACCTGCTGGAAACGGCGAGTTGATTTTGGTGGTTGACGATGAGGATTCAATTCGCGATATTACCAAAACTTCCCTAGAAACCTATAACTATAAAGCAATTACAGCTAGTGATGGCATTGAAGCCATCGCCCTTTACGCAGAACATCAAAATGAGATATCTGTAGTCTTAACAGATATGCTTATGCCCTCAATGGATGGGTTAACTACAATCCGCACCCTACAAAAAATTAATCCTAATGTCAAAGTAATTGCTGTTAGCGGGCTTGCTTCTGCCGAGAAAGTTAACGCCGCAACCGATATTGGCGTCAAAGCCTTTCTATCTAAACCCTACACCGCAAAGCAGTTATTGCAAACAATTGGCGCAGTTAAAAATGGAAAATGAAAATAAGGCAGCTATGCTGGAGGCATGAGGCAGAAGGATAGGGAACAGGGAACAGGAAAAAATGTAAATACTAATTACTATCAATTAACCATTAGTAATTAACAAATGACAAACACATCTGAAGTTTTAGCCGTTAATGATGCTTTTTACCGAGCATTTGAAAAAAAAGATATTGAGGCTATGAGTGTAGTATGGTCTCAAGGTACTGCTAGCCTTTGCGTTCATCCTGGCTGGAATATACTCAAAGGCTGGAAAGAAATCCGCAGCTCCTGGGAAAAGATATTTAGAAATACCCCATACATAGAAATTAATAGAGACATAATTGCCACAGAAGTACGTGAAAATGTTGCCTATATTGTGTTGCTCGAAAATGTTATGCAAGTCATTAATGGCAGAAAAATGGAAGCGCGATCGCTCGCTACAAATGTGTTCGAGCTTCTCGGTGGTAAGTGGTATTTAGTACATCATCACGCCAGCCCGATTGTGCGGTAAATTAAATTAGCAAGCATTCTGCATTCCTAACCACAGCATTTAGTGTGGTAACCACAGCTTATGCGTTCCTAACCACAGCATTTAGTGTGGTAACCACAGCTTATGCGTTCCTAACCACAGCATTTAGTGTGGTAACCACAGCTTATGCATTCCTAACCACAGGTTTGGTGTGGTAACCACAGCTTATGCGTTCGTTGTGACAACTTATGGATAATTGTACAGACGCGATTAATCGCATCTCTACCCACTAATAATCAAAGCCTGAAACCGCTCATCTTGCCGAATGCTGTCAAAATCAGAATCAGTTATTGCCCATTCTCGACATTCTTCGGGATTGAGATTGATGGCTTGCTGTAAATTTTCAAGTGCTAATTCAACGTTACCCTGCAAAACATAGCAACAAGCTTTGTTGTACCAAGCTTCGTGATCGTCAACTTTAAATTCAATCGCTTTATCGTAGGATGCGATCGCTTCTTCTAATCTTCCCAAATTACCCAGTGCAATGCCCCGGTTGTTCCAAGCTTCGTGATCGTCAACTTTAAATTCAATTGCTTTGTCGTAGGATGCGATCGCTTCTTCTAATCTTCCCAAATTAGTCAGCGCAGTACCCCGGTTGTACCAAGCTTGGTGTAAGTCGCCTTTGAATTCAATCGCTTTGTCGTAGGATGCAATCTCTTCTTCAAATCTTTCCAAATTACCCAGTGCAACGCCGCGGTTGTACCAAGCTTGGTGTAAGTCGGGTTTAAATTCAATCGCTTTGTCAAAGGATGCAACTGCTTCTTCAAATTTTCCCAAATTCGCCAGTGCCAAACCTCGGTTATACAAGGTATTTTCATCATTTGATTTGATTTCTATCGCTTTATTCCAGCAGTCAATTGCTTCCTTATAACGCTCTAAAAGCGCCATTTGATAACCAAAATTAAACAGTGAAGCATGCATTTCCTCAGGATATCGATTTGCCAGTTTCAGCATCAAGCGAAGTAAGGGGCGGATATATTTCCCAATTTCTACTTGCCTACCCTTTGCCTCAATTTGCCCATCGCGGGGTGTGAGGATGCGTTCGGCGTGAATTAAAAAATTGGTAGCTCGGCGAATTTGCCAACGATACCGCAACTGCTGCTAAAAATTCCCACCTGTCAACATCAGTGCAGTTGCTTCCACCGTCAAGCGAGAGAGTGGGATGTCAAATTGTTGCAACAAGTCAACTGCATCATAAATACAACGGCAGATCGCATATCTCGTCACCGCCTCTTGGTAGCGCCTTTCTCAAGTCTTTCCCAAACTTTCGCGGTAGGTGTTGGGGTTTAAAGATAAGCCATCGTTTTTGAGCCGTCGCAGATTCTCTACCACATTTCTAAAAGTGGCATCGTTGCGCCTTGCCAATTCGGGATACTGTTGCGGATCGGCAGCAATTTTAGCTTCGGTGACAGTTGCTGCTAACGCCCCAATAATCGCATCATCTTCCGGTTGAGGCAATTCATAAATTGTAAATCGCTGCCACAACTTCGGATATTTTTCCCATTGCAATTTTTCCCAAGGGCTAGTTTCTCCCGGAAAGTTAGACTGTTTTTCATTCCGCGCTGTGGCAATTACCCGCACTTCCTCTTTTCCGCAGAATTGTTCGTATCGTTCCAACGCTTCCAGCAGTCTTTCTTGCAACGGCACGTTAAACTTTTCCACCGGGCTTTTCTCGGCTTCTGGCGATATCTCCTCGCGGCTGCGATACATTTTCTGATTGAGATCGTCGAAGAAAAACAGCAATTTGCGATCTGTACCAATTTCTGTAGGCATCCGCGCCGGAATATCCAGCCATTCATTGGGTTTAAGATAAAGTACCATCCAGCCTTGTTGGTTGAGATGATTTACCAGTTCTGTGGCTTCCCGTGTTTTCCCCAATCCGGTGCGTCCTAAAATTAACACCCAGCGATGTTCTTCTAGCAGTTGTTGTAGTTCTCGGCGAATGTTGCGATTAGCTACTCGTTGTTGGTAGGCAATGTTGCGATCTGCCAAAGGATCGTTGTCTTCTCCACCCAGAATCCGCTTTTTCAAGTCTTGAGTTTGAGATTTAATTACCTCAAAGGGGAAAATTGACGGGGGAATACGCCGTTGGCGGTGTCGCCATCTTAACCACCACAAGAAAGCGATCGCTGCTGGTAAAATCGCAGGCAACCCACCTGAAAGTAGATTGTCAATAAAGTCCTTGCGATCTGTGTAGAATTTCAGAATTTCCCGAACAATAGCGGACACAAGATTGATTTACGCTTCAGCAGATGACTAATTTATATGAGATTTTAACTGATACAACCTCGAACGACTGAAAATTCTATAATTTGTACACTATATATTAGATTAAGTTAATTTAATTCTTGTGGGATGAGCATCTTGCCCGCCCCAAATATGCAAATTTAATCTGTAAATTAAATACACAACACCTGACTACTGAAAAATATCCTAAATAGATTCCGATGCACAAAGAAATTTTTTTTACGCTATCATGATGCACTACGCAGAATTAATCCATTACTAAAAATTAATCCCCAATCAACTCCACCGCATCTCGTCCATCGGTATCTTGGAAGTAAACCTTGATAATCTCTTCTTTGGCAGTAGGCAATTGCTTGCCAATAAAATCTGGATGAATAGGTAATTCCCGATGCCCCCTATCTACTAATACAGCTAAACGAATTACTTCTGGTCTACCATATTCATTTACAGCATTTAATGCAGCGCGAACAGTTCGTCCTTTGTATATAACATCATCGACAAGCACAACAGTTTTATCTGTTAAATCAAAAGGGATATCAGTTTTAGCAGGAGTGCGCAAGCCAATTTGATCGAGATCGTCTCGATAGAATGTAATATCCAATGCTCCCACTGCCACAGATACACCTTCTAGTGCCTCAATTTGACGCGCTAGCAATTGTGCCAAAGGCACTCCCCTAGTATATATACCAATTAATACCAATTGCGACAAATCCCGTGTCCTCTCCACAATTTGAGATGCAACACGATTGACAGTACGACGAAGTTCTTCAGATGAGAGAATCTCAACCACTTTTGCATTGGTAGAAATATTCATTTACCCATATCTCCCTGATTAACTTAACTGGGAAGTGGGTGTCAGTTATCAGTTACCTTTTTCTTTCACTGTTCCCTGTTCCCTATTCCCTGTTCCCTATCTCCATAATTACCTTTTTAAAAAGATTAGCAATAGAATACTTACCCCTAACCACAGCAAAAAACAATATCTAGTTAGTTGTAAAGCTTTATTTATAAAAATAGGTGCGATCGCATGAATATCATCTCCCAACAATGGTTTATGCTTGGCTACGCCACCATACCAATTCGTACCTCCTACTTGTACGCCCAAAATTGCTGCATAGACACACTCACTCCAACCAGAATTAGGACTAGGATCTTGAGGTGCATCACGGCGACAAATTTTAATAACGTGCAAGGGTTTACCAGACAGCAGCGCTAAAGTTATTACTGCTAGCCGACAGGGAAGCCAAGTCAAGCCATCTTCCAAGCGCGCACTAAACCAACCCAAATAAGTATAGGGTGCCTGGCGATAACCCACCATTGAATCTAGAGTGCTGCTGGCTTTGTATGCCAAAACCAAAGGTACTGAACCCACTACTGGCACAAATGCACCAATAATCGTATAAAAAAGAGGAGCCATTACCCCATCGATCGCATTTTCTGTAACTGTTTCTAAAATAGCTCGCAATATTTCTGATTCTGTCAGATTTTTTGTATCTCTACCAACGTAATTACTTAAACTAGAGCGAGCATCTTGAATTTTACCTAATGTTAAAGGTTGCAAAACTGTTTGAGCCGCTACCCTTAAACTTTTAAGAGCAAAACAGCTGGCTAAAAGAATGCTTTCTATCGCTATACCTAAGAATGGATGCAACCATCTGGTAATTTGAATTATTAAGTAGCCAGCAATGCCACTACCTACTATTAAGACGATGCCTAACACAATTCCGGCTAAACGTTGTGTTAGGGAATTTTGACAATATATCAGAGCTAATTTGCTGAAGCGAGAAATTATCCACCCCATTACTCTTACAGGATGAGGCCATCCCCAGGGATCGCCAATTAAGTAATCTAAACCAGCAGCAAGAATTAAAACAATAACAGATATCATTTCTTTAATTTCTGTGGGGATTTTAGTACCTAATCACTAGTCCCTAGTCCCCAGTCCCTAACATTGACTAAACCACAAAACTAGCTTCTTCCCCAAGGGAAGCTTGCCAACTACGAGCATCATAATAAAGGTCTGCCAAAGTAATACTGTATAATGCTTCTTTCAACTTTTGGTGTAACCTCTGCCAAAGAGTAAATGTTACCCAATCTTCTGCTTGTCCTCGTGAAGCTTGATGATGGGGTAGAGGTTCAATAGTTTCGCCAACTGCTTCTAGAATTTCCCCTAAAGAAATTTGTGCTGGATCTCGTGCTAGTTTGTATCCGCCGATGCTACCACGAATTGATTTTACCAATCCTGCACGACGCATTTCTATTAGTAGTTTTTCTAGGTAAGCAGCAGGAATATTTTGCCGTGAGGCGATCGCTCTCACCGAAACAGGGCCATACTCCGGCTGCAAGCTCAAATCTAATAAAGCCTTTACACTGTAGTGTCCTCTGGTAGTTAATTTCATTTTGGTTAGCTTTTTTGTTTATCCTTTGTCATTTGCCCTTAGTAACTAATCACCAATGACCAAGGATCAGTTTTACTTATCATTCTGTATGCCAATTATTAAATCAATGCGAATAGGCAACCTTCTACGCTTTAGGAAACTTAAACAAATACAGTGTAGCAGTTCTTCACAAACTACAGATAGTTATCAGCATGGGTAAAATTCTTTGAATATTAGTTTATTAAGGGAAGATTGGTAAAGAGTACAAAAATTTTCTGCTGTTTGTGTAATATACTTGGCAGTAGCTGAAATAAAAAAATTAAAGAATTGTTTTCTTATTTCCTCAAGGTCAGCTAAAATAAAATCGACTAAACTTTGTAAATCGTTCGTTCATTTTTAATCTAAGTTGATGGCTAAAGCGAAAAAAATTGAACCCCTAACTGGTGAAGATCTGCTCAAAAAAGTCAAAGAGCTAGAAAACCTGAGTAAGGAAGAAAAAGCTAAACAGTGCGGCTACTATACCGTTACCAAAAATGGTATAGAGCGTGTCAATATGATGAAGTTCTTGAATGCTCTAATTGATGCCGAGGGTATTCAGTTAGATAGTGCTCCCAGTGCAAATGGTCGGGGAGGACGCAGCGCTAGCTATAGAATTAGTGTCCAGTCTAACGGTAACTTGTTAATAGGTTCCGCTTATACAAAACAGATGAATCTCAAACCCGGAGATGAGTTTATCATCACTTTGGGCAAAAAGCATATTCGTCTGAGACAGATAGACACAGAAGATAGAGAAGATGCCGAAGCTCTAGAAACAGTAGCTTAAAGTCGGTTGTCATTTGTCATTTGCATTAGTTCGGCAGTCCTCACCCAAAATTGAGGGTTTGCCATTACCTATTGTAATAGTCAAAGTGATGTGCTCTCGTATGATCCCGCCCAAAACAGAAGTACCGGGCTAATAGCGCAAGTTCACTTCTAGGACTGAAAATATGCTGCGAGTCTACTTAAAGTAGACCTTAGCTGTTAGGTTTGAGAATTGATTCTCTAGCGGGATAGCAACGAAGTGAGATATCTATAAAGATGTGGGTAACGACAAGGACTGAGGGAGAGGTTTTAGCTTATGAAGTCTATGTTATTTCTCCTTTGTCAGAGGACTAAAAAAGGACACGAATGTTATCGTGTCCTTACCTAAACTGATGACTATTGTACAGACGCGATTCATCGCGTCTCTATTGTTTTCGTTGCCACTGGTAGATAATGACAAAGAGTTCTGCGTATAGCTGCCACTTTGGATGTCAAAGCAATTTCTTCCCGTTCCAATAAACCTAAAATTTGTTCAGGATTGTCTTGTGCTATCACTGGTAGCTGATGTAAACCTCGCACAGCCATGCGATCTAAAGCTTCCGATAAAGGTTCATCTCGCCAAGCATAAACAATATCAGTGGTACAAATATCTTTGAGAGTTTGATTGGATAAATTACGTTTAATTTCGCTATTTGAATCTGGGTAATTTTGCCAAGCAGAAAGGACGCGATTAATATCTTCTAAAGACACAATCCCAATTAGCTGCCCTGCTTCATTAATAACTAAAGCACTGCGAGTGCGATCGCGGATCATTTCTAAAGCAGCTTCTATAACCTGCATTGTTGCCAAAAGCTTTTTTGGGCAAGGATGCATAGCTTCTCCAACCATAATTTGCTGAACAATTTCTGCTTGCTCGTCTTTCAATTCCGAAAGACCTATTTGTTGAAGATTAGAATTAGAGTTGGAAGTAGGTTTGAATCGCTCGACTAGCCATACACTTAAACCCACTGCTGCCATGAGTGGTAAAACAATGCGGTAGTCTCGTGTTAATTCAAATAATAATAAAATTGCCGTTAATGGTGCTCTTACACTTGCAGCTAGTACTGCTGCCATTCCCACCATTGCATACGCCGGAGGGGCAGCCATAAAATCGCTAATCATAGGTGCTAAAGTAGCTAAAATTTTTGCATAAGCAGAACCCAAAGAAGCACCTAAAAACATCGCTGGTGCAAATAAACCACCAACAAAACCACTACCAGCACTAATGGCTGTCATTGCCAGTTTTGCAAATAAAAGCACCACCAAAAGTTGCAGCGAAAACTCCACATCCTGAAGCATCGCCTCTACTGTTTCATAACCAATCCCTAAAATTTGTGGCAAGTACAAAGCCACAGCACCAACGATCGCACCGCCAATAATTGGATGAATTGGCTTCGGTATTTTTCCAAACCAAGCAAAACCTGGTACTTTCCCGGCAAAGGTGGCTTTGAGGAGTCTAATTGATTGAGTGTAAGTCAAAGACACTAGGCTTGCCCACAACCCCAAACCCAGATAAAGTGGCAATTCTAAAGGACTACGGACTTGGTAAACAGGTAAAGTAAAAGCAGGTTGCGCTCCCAAACCAATTTGAGCAATTAATGCTGCTACCACTGCTGCCAGCAATACCACACTCACTGCCGAAGTAGCAAAGGATGTCGCCCCCAATACCACCTCTAGAGCAAAAAACACACCTGCGATCGGGGCATTAAATCCAGCCGCCAAGCCAGCAGCAGCACCAGCACCCAACAGCAAACGTTGGCGTTCTCGCGATACTTGTAATACCACAGACAGCAGCATGCCAAAGCTAGCACCTATTTCTACACTAGGCCCTTCAGGCCCCAAAGAAGAACCACTACCAAGAGAAACTGCTGCTGCGATCATCTTTGTGACTGGGCGCAGTTGTCTTTTGATTTCTCCTTTTTGAGATGCCGCAATCAAAGATGATAATCCAGGGCCAAAATCTTGCGATCGCCAGCGCATCAAACCAACTATTAATCCTCCCAAGATGGGAATGCAGGCTAAAGTCCAAGCACCCCAGCCGCCGATCGCACCCATCAAATTTTCTAACATCAAGCGATGAATCAGCTCGATTAAATAGTGAAATGTAACTACACCCATACCACTGCCTCCACCGATGAGTACAGCCAGAAGTAGTACAATTGTTTCTTGAGATGGTTGAAAACGGTTAAATAAATAGGTTAAAACAACGGGAGAAGGAAAGGCAGCCTGTTCACTTACCTTCCTGAGTTCTGTGGGAGGCAGGAGAGTCATTGAATGAGGAGTAAATCTAATAAAAAATTTAAATTTTATGCTTTAGTTTTTATTGTCAGGCATTATTTAGCCAGTAGACAAGCAAAAACTTTAATATGTAGTTATTTCTACTATATATATAATTCACTAAAAAAATTCATAACATCCTTTTATAAGTTGGAGAAAATAAACCGCAAGCCAATAGCTAGAATCTACAAGATTATTGATTGTATAGACGCTGAAAGATGTATTAATTATAAAGTTTTGGTGAATCTACTGAAATATTGCGCCAAACTTCATACCGCGATTCGTGTATAGTCATAATGGCTTGAGCAATGCTGAATTTTGTGTTTTGTATTTTTCTAAAAAAGCTTTAGTTAAAAATTTTCTAATCTTCAAATTTTGTGTAGTGGTGATGCTTAAATGAGAGAATCGATGGTCAATGCTCTATAACAGGATTAGCACACACTACAAATACTGATTTATCGTCATGAGTCTGTTTATACTAATATAAAAATAATAGCATCATCTTAAGTGTGTAATTCCTGGCTAAATTTCACCCATGCTAGGAAATTTACACGTGGGTTAAACAGAGAAAATATAGCTTTTTATAGAGCAAGTAAGTGTACTAAGTAAACAAAGTAGATGAATACACACACTTTTGACCACCATTATGTAACTTGCCCGATTTGCCAAAAGCATTCTACAACCAAATCTGTTCAATCATACATAGGATTGTTTACCTGTCCGTATTGTCAGGAAAGACTAGTAGTTTGTAAGAGTGGTCATTACGTTCGCGATCCCTTTAATTTTAAACAAATCGCGATTTCATCAGCACTGCGTCGTCAAAGCCGCCCCTTAGCTAGAATTATACGAGATTTTGTTATTCCCAAACACCCCATAGTCGCTCTTATTGTGGGTAGCGCCGTTGTATTTGGTATGATTGCCATAAACCAGCAAAGCACAAACAATGACTTGCTGCCACTACCAATCGAAGAAATCACAGAACAAGGAAAAAAATCCCAGTGAGTGCATCTCCTGGGATCTATATCCTCTTCCACAGTTTTCAGTGTCAGTATATCAAAAAATATACAAAGTGACTAGTTATTTATGATTAGGGGATAGGAGTTAGTAGGGGTGGCTCACAATCTATATTGTATCCTTAGTTACAAGCTTCCATCCCTCTGCTTGGTCGATTAACCTCACAGAATCAAGATGAAGAGTATTAAAAGCAGCTTCATCCAATAAGAAGTAAGATGTTTGATTGTATTGCCAATATTCTTCTAGTTGTGTAATAGAAGCAGAGATAATTGTGCGATCGCTATAAAAATTTAGTGATGGACGCTGTTCAGGATTAGAGGTGTAAATTTTTGTGCCTGAAGGAACTTGCTGTTGAATCATAGCAGCAACAGGTTTGACTGGATAGCGTTCTCCTAATTCCCAAACCCAGTAGTTAGATTTCATCAACAACAACAGAGAAATATAACTCCCCCACAATAGAACCTTCAAAAACTGCCTGTCACCTCGCTGTGTCAAAATAGCTGCTAAAGCCATTGTGATCGCAACAGTAGCAAAAACGAGTTGTAAATCCGGAGTTGGCGAGCCTCCCCAACCGTAATAGATGCTACCACCAGTTGCCACCACCGCCAAAATTCCCAAACTTACTACCCATGCACGGGGATATGATGATAGTAAAGGCGTATTTTCAATTTCTCCTAACTTAGCTCCGATTGCCAAAGCGAGACTAGGATAAATTGGGAACACATACCAAGGAAGTTTAGTTCCCATTAAAGAAATAGCAACTAGATATACTCCCATCCATACCAGTACGAGCTTTGCCCAGCTGAGATTACGATTTTCCCAGAATAATCGCCAGCTTGAGGGCAAAAATAGCAACCAGGGCCATGTATATTTCAAAATTTCTAATATATAGTACCAAGGTGGCCCCGAATGTTTTTCCACAGATGTCCAAATCCGGCTAAGTGATTGATTGAGCATCCCGACATTAGTAAAAGTTTGACCGTATTCCCACCATTGGAAACCATACCAAAAAGCAACCGGAATAATGCCAATCAGCATTCCGATCCACATATAACCGCTAGTCAGCAGTCGTGGTGTATCCCAAACCAAAAATGCAACTGCTATAGCACCCAGTAATATGCCCAACATCCCTTTAGTCAGGCAAATCAACCCAAAACCGATACCTACACCCAGGCAATAACGTAAGTCACGACGCGATCGTAACAAACACAACATCATCAGTATAAAAAAACATACCGCAGCCCCATCCAACATCGCTAAACGCCCGTGACGAACTACTGGCAACATTGTCAGATAAACCAAAGCGCTATAAACTGCACAAAAACGTCTGCGAAAAATTTCACGACCAATGCAGTACAGTAAAGGCACAGAAATAGCTGTTAATATTGCTCCAGGCAAGCGTGTTGTCCACTCATGCACACCCCAAACAGAGTAAGCCCAAGCAATCAGCAAGTGAAGCAACGGTGGCTTATTATGATAAGGCTCTCCTCCCAATGTCGGGTAAAGCCAACGCATAGAACCCAATGGAGCACGCCAAATTTCGCGGGCAACCTGCGCCACAGTACCTTCATCCCAATCTCGCAGTGGCAATTGATCAAGATTTATGGTAAAAATTAATACTGCGGCTACAAGCAGTACCATTATCCATGTCCAATCAATCCATTTGTCAAGCGCCCGATACTGTTTTTCGAGACTGCCCCAAGTAAAGCTTCCTTCTTGCATAGTTCAGGATAATTATTTTGCTTGCTGGTTCGATTACAAACAGACGCCTACGAGCCTCTATTGTTGCTATCAATGTAAAATCATTGCCCTGTGTTAGTTTCAGTCTATCTTTAATCTAGTTTTGTTTACAAAATTTTCTAATGCCGTTTTAATTTGCACACTTATTCAATTTTTGCTAATTAATCATAATATTTTTTGACATAGTTATCGACATATATTTTAAATTTATTTAACAAGCTTTGATTGAATAAACTGATATGAATATTATCAATTACCACTTATTTGCACGTAATTGTCGAGACAAGGAATGAATTTACCTTTTACTGTAGACGTAGCTATTGGTTTAATTTTTATCTATTTAATTTTAAGCTTATTAGCCTCAGAAATCCAGGAACTGATTGCTACTGTTTTTCAATGGCGTGCCGAACACCTAAAAAAATCAATTGAAATCCTTTTAGCTGGGAATGTAAAAAATGCAGAAGAAGCTAAAGTCATTCAACTAGCTAACCAAATTTATGCTAATCCTTTAATTAAAAATATTAATCAAGAAGCAAAAGGATTATTTGCAACTCTACCTCGCAAGATTACTTGGGCAATTGCTTCTATGTATCGTTATTTAAGAAAACCTAGACCAGGGATGAGTCAGAGTGAAAGTATTTTTGGCAAAGACAAACATAGTGGTCCCTCTTATATTCCTGCTGATATTTTTGCTACTACTCTTATCGAAACATTACAAATACCTTTTTTAGTAGAAAAGCTCACTGAATCTAGGTTAGAACGGTTTAAAAATGAAAGGCTATCCGAAATTAAAAATATTATCTTGGTCTTACAAGAACAAGTGAATACTGATGAAGATTTGACATATTTTTTTAATAATATTTGTCATGGATTTGCAGACCTTCAAGAAGAATGGGACAAATATATTCAGAATTTTAAGCAAAAAAAAGCTAGTTTGAATACAAGTCTAAATTGCATGGCAGAAAGCTTTGATAGATATTTAGAGACTTTTCAGATGCAGATGCCTGATTGTGAATTATGTGTCAAAACTTTACGAAGACTAAAATTTTTAAGAAAAGATATTTTTAATGATCTTGAGCAAGCCATATCTTTAGGAGGATTACGACCTAATATTAATGAAGTTATAGAAACAGTAAGAAGAAGTAGTGCTATTTATCAAGAGATTGAAGCATCAATTAAAGATAAAGACAGCGAAACGTTTAAAGGTATTCAACAAGTCATTCAAACATTACCACCATCCGTGATAGATAACCTTGAGGTTTTGGCAAAACGTGCTCAAGTAAGAGTAAAAAAAACAGAAGAAGGAATAAATGCATTACGTATAGAAATTGAAAATACATTTAATAGCTCTATGGAGCGAGCCTCTGGTGTCTATAAACGCAATGCTAAAGGAGTTGCAATTTTAATTGGTTTGACTATTGCTACTGCTGCTAATGCTGATGCATTTCATATGGTAAACAGACTATCAAAAGACTCGGCTTTGCGAGATACGATTACTAATAGCGCTGGAGAAATCGTTGTCAGAAATAATAATCAAATTATTAATTTAGATGCATTAAAAAGTGATGCTGATCGAGTTTTAACCGATATTGCCCTACCTATTGGTTGGACTGATGTCAATTTAAATCAGCAAATTCACTGGAAACGTGATTTAAAACAAGCATTCCCAATCATTAAAATCATAACTTTAATTCCCGGCTGGGTAGTTAGTGGTATTGCTATTGCTATGGGTGCGCCCTTTTGGTTCGATTTACTTAGTAAAGTTGTGAATGTACGTAATGCAGGCATACGCCCTGCTTCTGATAGCCGTTATTCAGTTAATCATGAAGAAAATTAAGGCAGTAATTAGTAGCAGTGGGTTTACTTTAGATATTCTACCCTCGTTACCAGGTTGAGCCTGGTAACGAAAACCAGAGCCAGAATGCTCTCTCATACCATTTTGGATACTTCGATAAGTTCAGTACAAGTTTTGGATAATGAAGTTGGAAATTTCCTTCTATGTTGGGTTTTCATGAATCCATCTGCCCTTAATCATTTTTTAAATTGGCATCAGTTACAGGGTAACTTCAAGGGAGAGTAGCTTTTCGTGCAGGATATAGTGAGTTAGTGCGGTGATCAGATAGCACTGCCTCTTCTACTTCGTATTTCTTGAAAGTTTGTAATCAAAAATACCATTTACATTTGTAATCAAGAAAAAATCTGCTCAATTCCTAATTATTACGAATTTAGGACTAGATAGTTCTTAATGTTGCAAAATTAAATCTCTGTGTGTTGATTTCTCTTAAATACTTTTAATATTTACTCTAAGTCAGAAGATGACCAAAAAGAATATTTATAGGTTATTTTGAGCGATGAGAAGAGTTCAGAGTAGTTTTTAGTCTGTTTAACTTTGATTATCTACATATCTTATGTGTATCTTATTTGTATATAAAATTGCAGCTACTTTTAATAGTTTGACATAGTAAAATTTATGAAAATTTCATAAACTATAAAATATAAAAGTATAAATTATTACTCTTTTGTAGCTATTTTTAGTAATGCAGGATACTGCGTACCATGATTTCAAGAACTTACACATAAAAAATATAAAGTTTTGGTAAAGTTTAGCTAGAAGTAAGTGAAATTTAATTTTCTAGATACTAGGATTTGTGAAGATGTGATTAAGTTTTCAATGTAAAAATAATAAAAATTCTGTTTACATATTTTTTAAAGTAGAAAGCTTGCTCAGTGTTGGTACTAGAGCTATCTACTTCTATGACTATTCATGGGTAGTTTTAATGATTTTGAACACTAGCTATGAATATCAACATTACATACTGAATACCACTATAGGAGGAATTCAGTAAATACTTAATTTCTTTAGATTGATAGAAACATAATAAAAATTTCATAAGTAAAATACAGGAGTCTAAATGATTGCATCTGCGTGGGATATAAGTTTAAGGTAGAAAGAAACTTGATTTTGTTGCTCACAAGAAATTAACTCACAAGCCATAAGCTAGTTGCACAGATAGCTGTATACGTTTTCTGAGGGCTTCCCACCAAGTCTTTAGATTCCTAAGTATAAATACTATAAAACTAAAAATAAATAGCAAAGATTACTTGAATTTTTTTGGAATAGAAACAACATCATAATTGCACAGTTATTGTGTCAGGTGCATATCATGCGTAAACCTGTTCTGACAATCTTTTACCAATTCAATCCTTGGAACACTACTATTGGAGGTATTCAAACATTAATCAAAAATTTTGTTAAGTACGCTCCTAGTAATTTTGAAGTACGGCTTGTAGGAACAACATCCGGCTTTGCCCCTGTTGCGCCCACCGGAGGTGATCGCAACCAAGTAATAGGTAAATGGCAAGAAGCAGAATTGGCAGGACGGACAATAAATTTTCTACCTTTATTTGCGTTAGAAAACGATAATATCAGGCATTTTGTACCTACTACCTTGAAATATACAACAGCTCTTTTAGGGCGTTGCTTTGCTTCAGATTTCATGCATTTTCATAGGTTAGAACCAACTTTAGCTGCTTTGAAGTGGCGTGGGGAGAAAACTCTATTTGTTCACAATGATATTCGGACACAGATGCAGGCTGGAGGTGATAAGAAGGCAATACTGTGGCGAAGATTTCCCGCCGCCTATTTTGCCTTAGAAAAATTTTTACTTGAACAATTCAACCAAATCCTCTCATGCAACACTGAAGCAATAGAACTATACCAACAACGCTATCCAAAAATAGCAGAACGTGTAGCTTACATCAAAAATTCATTTGACGACAAGATTTTCTACCCATTGAGTAGGGAGGAAAAAGAAGCTTCTAGATGGGAATTAGCATCTAGGTTGGGTTTGGCAAAGAACACACGTTTTGTGCTGTTCGCAGGCAGACTGCACCCACAGAAAGATCCCATTTTGTTGGTACGCGCGTTTGCAGCATTGAATCTTGCCAACGTTCATTTACTATTGGCGGGTGATGGGGAGTTAGCAACAGAATTACGCGCGGAAATCTATCGCTTAGGATTATCCACTCAAGCAACCATGCTTGGGGCGGTTGCCCAAACAGAAATAGCACAGTTGCATCGCATCAGTCATGTCTTTGTTCTCAGCAGTGCATATGAAGGTTTACCTTTAGTGGCGCTTGAAGCCCTTGCTAGTGGAACACCAGTAGTCACAACTAGATGCGGTGAAACACCAAAAATCCTTACCACTAATACTGGAGTTGTTTGTGAACAACACACACCAGAGTGCATAGCAGATGGTTTACGCAAAGTATTGTTGCATCCAGAGAATTATCCAACTGAATTTTGTGTACGGGCTGCGCAACCCTATGCCGCCAGTAATGTTGTCAATGAAGTTTACAACCAAATGTGGCAACGCTGGGAACAGCGAAACCAATTAGCTCTTGTATAAGTATGCTATTTAGTGACTAAGACAACAGATAGCCCCAACAACAAACTATCAAAACCAATGTAGGTGTTTCAGTTCCAATGAGTTCATAAAACTTGGTAAGTAGCTCGACAAAAATAAATATAAAATGGCACCTCTAGAAAGTAGGCGGAAAAAGTCTTTTACTTACAAGTTTGTACATTTAGCACAAGTGTAACTGACATGAAGATTGCTGTAATTGGTGCAAAAGGATTACCTCCTAAACAGGGTGGGATCGAACATTACTGTGCAGAATTGTATCCGCGTATAGTAGCACAAGGTCATACTGTGGATTTATTCGCTCGCTCTTCCTATACTCAGGGTTCCTGGCTTCACCAGTGTGACTTTCAAGGAGTGCGAGTCATTTCTTTACCCAGTGTGCAACTCAGAGGAGCAGACGCTTTAATTACCTCAGCTCTTGGTGCGATCGCATCTGCTGGCAATAAATACGATATCATTCATTTCCATGCTCTGGGCCCATCTCTATTTACTGGTTTAGCTAAATTTACCACTCCTGCCAAGGTGGTAGTTACCTGTCAGGGTTTAGATTGGCAACGTGCCAAGTGGGGCAGTTTTTCTACTCGCTTAATTCATACCGGGGAAAAAGCAGCAGTACGTTTTGCTCATAGCATCATTGTTGTCTCGGATGCTCTGAAATTCTACTTTCTGCAAACCTACGGTAGAGATACAGTTTACATCCCTAATGCTCCAGCGAGCTACGGTAAATCAGATCCAAATTTTACCTACGGAACTCAGCTCGGCTTGGAGCAGGGACGCTATCTGCTATTCTTGGGTAGACTGGTACCGGAAAAACGTCCTGATTTGCTTATCGAAGCCTTTAGTAATTTGAAACCAAAGGGATGGAAACTAGTTCTAGCTGGAGGCATCAGTGATACAAAATCTTTCACCACCAAGCTCCTAGAAAAGATAGCAAACGATCACAATATCGTCTTTGCAGGCGAACTCAGAGGTATTCGTCTTTGGGAAATTGTTCGGGGTGCAGGGTTGTTTGTACTGCCTTCGGATTTGGAAGGATTACCTCTGGCAATGTTAGAGGCAATGCAAGAGAGTATACCAGTCGTAGCAAGCGACATTCCTCCCCATGAACAATTAATTGGTAGAGAACGAGGAATGCTTTTTGAAACTGGAAACCTTAACTCTTGTATTCATTCTCTAGATTGGGCAATTCACCATCCCACAAAAATGACGGCAATGGCTAAGAATGCACAAAGATACGTGCAACTTAACTACAGTTGGGATCGCATTACTTCTGAAACCTTGAAACTATATACAAATCTTTTGAACTCCACTGAGCTAGTAGACATCCCACAACTAACATAGTTGCTCTATCAGCTACTATCTTTACCTTTTAGGGTATATGTAATGGAAAAAGACTTTTCATCTTTACTCTTGGTATTTAAGCGGCGTGCTTTCCCTGCCTTGGCTACGTTCGCTGCCGTGATTGGTGGAGCGATCGCCTATCTGCAAGTGGCTCCCCATCGTTATCAAACTTCAGCCCGACTCATGCTTGACGACAAAAGGGTGAGTGTTTCTGACTTAGGACGCGATCTTACCCAGATGCCAACGAATATACCAGGTGGGCCTAGCCCGTTAGCCGATCAAGCAGAATTAATTAAGTCTCAACGTGTTCTGCGTAGAGCGATCTCCAGAGTAGTTCCTCAGTTAAACAGTAATTCGCTTTCAACTCCACTTACGCCTGAGAAAGTTCGTCAAGGCTTGAAAGTGAAAATTGTTCCAGCTACCAATATTTTAGAGGTGAGCTATCAAGACAAAGATCCTGCACTTGCTACCAAGCTAGTTAATGCCGTTTCTCAGGCAATGGTTGAGGATAATACGCAAATCATTCGCCAAGAAGCTGCCAACGTGCGGAAGTTTTTACAACAACAGGTGCCAGAAGCCAGACAACGCTTGGAGAAAGCTGAACTGATTGAAAATAAATACAGACAAGACAGTGGTATTGTTTCCTTTGATGAACAAACCAAGAGTTTAGTAAATAGCCTCGCCACCTTGGAAGAACAAGAAGGTACCCTCAGCGCTCAACTCCAAGAATTGCGCTCAAAAGAGGCTTCGCTGCGACAAGTCACAGACGCCAAAGCCCTCAATCAAGCCTACGCATCTGTACGTGGCGGACAAAACGAAGAACTTAAGATGTTGCGTGCTAAGTTGGCAGAGTTGGAGACAAAAGTAATTGAGACTGGCTTGTACTTTACAGACAACCACCCCACTGCCATTAAACTCGTACAACAAAGAGACGGATTACGTGCTCTATATCAAAAGGAACTAGCGCGCGTATCACCTCAAAATCAAGCCATCCCTGAAACTGCTGTAGCTAGTGATCGCATCAGTCAAGATCTGACTTCCCAACTGCTGGTAAATGATGTTGAGCGCCTGGCAGTTGAAAATAAGCTCAAAGTTGTGCAAGCAAATCGTGCCAATCTGCAAACTCGCTTGGCACAATTACCAATTAGACAGCAAAAGCTGACGCCACTAATCCGACAACGGGAAGAAAGTGCAGCATCTTTGAAATTGCTGCAAAGCAAACTGGAAGAAGCACGGATTGCAGAAGCCCAGCTAGTAGGGAACATTCAAATTATCGAAGCCGCTCAAATTCCACTGCAACCCACCTCGCCCCATAAAAAAGTTGTGCTGGCGATCGCTGCTGTGTTCGGAGCTGCTTTAGCCACAGGAGTTGTCCTGCTACTAGAGCTAATGGATAACACTTTAAAGGATGCTTCCGAAGCAGAAGAACTGCTGAATCTGCCATTGCTAGGAGTGTTGCCGCATTTGCCTGCCAAAACTCTTATGCTTGAACCATCTGAGCGATTCTTGGATAATAGTGCCTTGATTGAGCCTTACCGGATGCTCTTCAAAAATTTGGAGTTTCGCAGTACTGAGCCGTTGCGACAGATTGTGGTTAGCAGCACCATATCGGGAGAGGGTAAATCTGTAGTTGCTTCACACCTAGCTGCTGTTTGTGCAATGTTGTCTCGGCGCACACTCCTGATTGATGCAGATTTGCGTCGTCCTGTGCAACATACACTATTTAACTTAGCTCCCCAGCCAGGGATTACCGATTTGATTTATGGAGAGAGAACCTTACAGCAAACAGTGCAGCCAACTAGGATTGAGAATTTATCTGTGTTGACTTGCGGTGAATTGCACGGACGCCCTTTGCAGTTACTAGAATCAGATGCGATGAAGTCTCTGTTGGCAGAAGCAGCTCAACAATATGACTGCGTTATTTTAGATACTCCTCCTCTGAGTGCTTGTGCTGATGCACATACATTGAGTCGGCAAAGTGATGGAGTTCTGCTCGTAGCACGTCCTGGTTTTACAATTAAGGAGATTTTACAAAGGGCTGTATCAGAATTAACACACAACCAAATACCAATTATGGGAGTAGTTGTGAATGGAATCACAAATCACACCGAACAATATTACCGCTATCCCGTAAATGGTTACCAACCGCGATCGCCGAGTCCTTTCAGACGTTTAGCCAATCTGGGAGGTGCTAATAGAAATTCTCATAACGGTTCAAGGTTTAGATAAAGTATGTTGTCCGATCAAACCTCAAGTCATTCCTCTCGTCTGGCACTCTTGGTTGGGTTGGCAGGTGTAGGAGTTGGTATAGTTGCAGGATTTCTTGCAGGAGCTAAACCGCTATTACTGGTATTGGCTCTCATTGCGGTGCCGACACTTATCTTTTTCTTTGCCAGATTTGAGCAAGCTGTACTGTGTTTATTGATTTTGCGTAGTTCTCTTGATGTTTTCTCTGCTCAACAAATACCGGCTGCATTTGGCATCGGCTTCATTTTCTTAACTTTGCTGTATGTAACGGTAAGGTTACTAATAGGCAAAAGTGTACATACTGATGGCTTTTGGTGGTTCTTTGCTGGCTGGGTGATGTTACAAGGCTTATGGGTAATACTCTTACCTGTAGGAGGTTTGGGATTAGATGCTTCGTTTTTGCCAGAAGCTATCCGCGAGTGGGTACGTCTATTTTCTTGGGCTATGGTTTACTTATTGGTAATGCAACTTAAAGATAGACTCCCTCCCGAAAAAGTTATTTCTAGCTTGTTCCTAGCTTTAGTCATACCAATTGCAGTAGCATTAATGCAGATGTTTCTACCTTCCCTCCTACCTCCCTTCTTAGCAGCTGGTGATGGTCGAATCAAAGGGACTATTGGTCATCCCAATGCCTTTGTCAGCTTTTTATTGCTATTTATCGGTTTAACGTGGTGGAAACTAAATCAATCTAGGCAACGCTTACCCTGGCTTTGTTTGTTAGGCTTGCTGGTACTCTGCTATGCAAGCACTAAATCCCTATTTGGCTTAATGATGCTTTCTGTTTTTGTGCTTGTTTTGATTGCACCGAGATTAAGCCCAATCACCCTCATCGGTGGGATGCTACTGATTGCCTTAGTTATGGGACTATTTGTCAGTTCAGAGTATGGACAACATCGCATCTCCTCAATTGCTAACACACCGCTACTTAATCCAGACATGGATATATCACGGGCAATTCTGCTGTCACAAGGAGACATGAATAGCTTCAACTGGCGGCTTGCTCAATGGAATTTAATCCTGAACCGTTGGCAGCACCACCCAATTTTAGGTTACGGTTTGGGGTTGAGTATTCCAGTGGCTGGCAATGGAGCTTATCCCCATAATGATTACCTCAGAGCATTGATAGAAGGAGGGATTATGGGTTTAGTAAGTTTTGTAATCTTTTTGATTGCCCAGGGTGTGCGTCTTGTTCAGTTAATCTATTCAGCACCTCGTGGAAGTGCAAAGCGCAACCTGTGTTTCATTATGTTAGCTATTTTTTTCTCTATGCCAGTAGCAATGGTTACTGAAAACATCTGGAGTCAAACCCCTACCTTTTTCTACTGGTGGTCTGTATTTGCTGTAGCTGGGTGGAATTGGAACGAAACTCAGACTTTGGAACACTCAGTATCTACTAGTAAATTTTTCAGGAGATAGTACGAGTATTACTTACTTACAAAGTAGCTGATTTTGCTCAAGCATTAAAAATCTTTGAGTCATTACTCTCATATCACATGAAATTAAATCTTCTGAAAATATCATTAATGGAGTTCATTCTAGATATGAGTACATTCATAAATTATATTACGCAAGATTGGCAAGTAAATGACGATACTAGTACCAAGTCCCGTTTCATATTATTGATGTTTCGTTCAGCACAATTATTTGGCCATTTACCTACACCTTTTTCCTTATTTTCTACTTTTTATAGAGTCTTTTATCAATTAGTAGTAGATTGGATATTAAAGGTTGAATTACCTTGGGATACACAAGTAGGAGCCAATCTTAAACTGAGTCATAGCGTGGCTTTGGTCGTCAATCATGAAACTATCATCGGAACTAATTGCACTCTCAGGCATTCAACAACAATTGGTAACAAAAAACTAGCCGATGGTTCCTACAGTAGATGTCCAAAAATTGGAAATAATGTAGATATTGGCTCCAATGTTGTCATTATTGGTTCAGTTGTTATTGGTGATAATGCTGTTATTGGGGCTGGTTCTGTAGTTGTCAAAGATGTCCCCGCAGGTGCTGTGGTTGCTGGGAATCCTGCAAGAGTTATTCGCATCTTAAATATTAATTCGACTCCTGTTTTAGATAAAGGAGTAGATGTTTTAGAACATCTGTCAGTATCAATTAACTCTTAATTGTTAGTTTTTTTCTTTTCTATCTTAAGGTTTAACTTATGCCAAAAGTTTCTATTATTATTCCAGCCTATAATGCAATGACCTATTTGCCAGAAACAGTAGAGAGTGTTTTGAGGCAGACTTTTACAGATTTTGAAGTCTTAATTGTTGATGACGGTAGCTCGGATCAGATTGTGCAGTGGGTATCTGAACTAGAAGATCCACGGGTGAAATTAATTTCGCAAGAAAATCAAGGTGTATCATTAGCACGCAACACAGGTATTGCCTACGCTCAAGGAGAATATGTGGCATTCCTAGATGCTGATGATTTATGGACACCGACAAAGTTAGAAAAACAAGTTATTTGTCTTGATCAAAATCCGTCAGTCGGCTTGGTACATACCTGGATGGCTTTAATTGATTGCAAAGGTAAATCTAACGGTAGAGTGATGACTTCCAATGCTGAAGGTAATACTTGGCAGCAATTACTTGAGAAAAATATGGTAGCTTGTTCTTCTGTTATGGTTCGTCGTTGTTGTTTGCAAAATGTCGGGGGATTTGAACCGCATTTAAATTTTGCTGAGGATTGGGATATGTGGATTCGTATCTCCGCTCATTATCATTTTGCTGTTATCAAGGAAGCTCTTTATTATTATCGGCAAGTTCCTAACAGCCTCTCTAAAAATATTCGGGTGCTGGAACAAGCATTTCTTTTTGTAATTGAAAAGGCGTTCCACTCTGTACCACCAAAGCTACTGTACTTAAAAAAACACAGTTACGGTTATGCTAACCTTTGTTTAGCTTGGAAAGCTTTACAAAGTAGTTGTAGAGATTACAAACTAGCACGTTATTATCGACAAAAAGCTATTTCCTACTACCCTCATCTACGCTATTCTCACGAGAATATACGCTTGAGTGTGGCCATAATAGCACTGCAATTATTTGGAAATGATAGCTATAGCAAATTGCTAGAACTTGCTTATGCTCTACGCCGACAGATTTTAAGTTTTCCAAATTTAGATTCTATAAATAGTTTTAAAATTATTGATAAAACTACTCAATAACTATAAATAATATTATAAAAATATTCGCTGTTTACGCATTTTCTCAAACATCAAAACCCAAAGATAACTGTGAGATTTAATAATTATGTTGGAATATAAAAATATGCTAGCGCCTGACGTTGTTAAACAAGAATCACTAATCTCAAATCAAAATAAAGAACCAGCGATCGCATTACTGCATTGCATGGATCTGATAGATGATTTTTTAGATCACATTCATATTTCATTTGAGACTTACTGTCATGAGTTTGTCGGTAGCTGGATGTTTGGCTACATCAATACGCTGAAACTGGTTGGTGTACGGACAGTGCTATTCTGCATTTCCGCTCGTGTTGCTGAAGTTTCACGCTTCACCCATGTGCCTACTGGTGCCACCATCTGCGTGCTGCCTGCTCCCAAAAGCTATCTTGGTTACCGTATGGTGCGACATCAAGCACTCAAATTTTACGGTGTGAGTGAGGGAAAAACATTCACAGAGATTCAAGACTCAAATGCCACCCGTCGTTCCCTGCTGACAACACTTAAGAATCTAGCTCAGAGTATGGGAACTTACTTGTCTACACCACTAGGCTTACTTATTCAGGAAATTAGAAACGAGGGTTGTGAGGCGATTTTATGTCAAGAGTATGAGTATGCCCGCTTTGATGCTTGCGTACTTTTGGGAAAGTTAATGAATTTACCAGTATTTGCTAGTTTTCAAGGAGGTGACAAAACACACAGTTTCCTGGAATACCCCCTGCGACAGATGGCATTGCGAGGATGTACAGGTGTAATTATCTCAACGCAAAAAGAGATTGAACGGGTTCGCGATCGCTATCAACTACCGCCTACTAAAATAGCCCGGATTTTCACTCCAATGGATACGGGAACCTGGTATCCCATTGCTCGTACTCAGGCACGTTCTGCACTTGGCATTCCAATGGATGCTCAGATAGTAGTATGTCATGGTCGGATAGATTTTCATCGCAAAGGGCTAGACATTCTGGTAGCCGCTTGGGAGAAAATTTGTCGCGATCGCCCCCACCGAAACCTAAGGTTACTCCTAGTAGGAACAGGCCCAGACGCAAACAAATTGCGCCAATGTATTGCAAATATGAACTTACAAGGCGTGATCTGGCAAGACGAATTTGTCAACGATCACTCAAGACTTCGGCTCTATCTCTCGGCGGCAGATGTTTACACTCTGGCTTCTCGGCAAGAAGGTTTTCCTGTCGCACCACTAGAAGCAATGGCTTGTGGCTTGCCCGTAGTTGCAGCTGATGCTCCTGGTATTCCCGACATCTTAGAAGGAGGAGAGATTTCTGGTGGTTTAGTTGTGCCAAGGGAAGATGCAACTGCACTAGCACAAGCACTCGGTCGTGTTTTGGATGATGAAGCTTGGGGATGCGAGTTAGGTAAGCGCGCTCGTCGCCGCATAGAGGAATACTTTTCACCTCAGGTAATAGGCAAACAATTGCAGGACTTTATTTTGAGGCAAAAGGTGGAGTCAAAAGAAGTTGGGTTCAAGATTCCTGACTTCTACAAGGAGTCGGGGATCTAAATCACCCGTCAGTTTGGCAAAAATAAACAAAATAATGTCTTTTTTTCTACCTAATAACAACTGTACGGGCGGGTTTAAAAGATAAATAATCGGTTTGATCAGCAAGATTATCAGTAAAACCCGTTCCTACCAATGCCAATAATCAACTTTTCAGGAGTTCAAATATGCCAAAAGTTACTGTTGTCATTCCTGCCTACAATGCTATGGCTTTTTTGCCAGAAACTTTAGAAAGTGTTTTGCGGCAAACTTTCACTGATTTTGAAATCTTGATTGTTAATGATGGCAGTACAGATAACATTTTGGAATGGGCTTCTGAACTCAAAGATCCACGCGTAAAATTGATTACGCAACCAAACCAACGTGTCTCGGCAGCACGCAATACAGGCATCACTAATGCTCAGGGAAAGTATATAGCTTTTCTAGATGCTGATGATTTGTGGGAGCCAGCAAAACTAGAAAAACAGATACGTTGTTTAGATGAGCAACCAACAGTAGGTTTGGTATATACTTGGACGCTTTTAGTTGATAAAGAAAACAATCCTACAGGTAGAATTTTTGCTTCCCATCTTGAAGGTAAAGTATGGAATAAATTGCTAGAAAATGATCCAATTTCTAGTGGAAGTTCACCACTGGTGAGACGGAGTTGCTTTGATACTGTCGGGCTGTTTGATCGGAATTTGGCTTATGCACCAGATTTAGATATGTGGGTTCGCATTGCTTATCGCTATCCTATAGCAGTCGTCAAAGAACCTTTAGTCCGCTATCGGCAACTTCCCAATAGTTTCTCTAGAAACCGCCAAGGCATGATTAAGGAGCTTCGCCAGGTTGTCGAGAAAGCATTTGCATCTGTTCCTCTAGAGCAGTTGTATTTGAGAAATCAGTGTTATGCCAGTATATTTTTTGGTTTAGCATGGCTTGCTGTAGATGAAGGAGACTACAAAAAGGCGATTCATTTACGTCAACAAGCTTTTCTACATTATTCACAAGTGTTCTTTTCTGAAAAATATCTGCGTTTGAGTTTAGCGATCGCTATGATCCGTTGGTTTGGTGCTAATGGCTACGATGGAGTGCGGAGTTTAACTCATATCTTACGCCGACGCATATTTGGTGTCTCAATCTAATTAGTGATTCAAATTAATCATGATGGACAAAAGTCAGCAGTATTTGAGACAAAATACAGTTCAAAAAGTAGCTCCAAGAGTCCACACAATAGTGCATCGCCCTGAAAGTCGAATGAGGCATCCGCTTCGGTTATTCAAAGAAATGGGGCGGGATTTGTTAGCATCACGAGAGTTGGCTTGGCGGCTGATGATTCGAGATATCAGAGCTAAATACCGTCAGTCATTTTTAGGTATTTTCTGGGCAATCATACCTCCGATAGTCATGGCAGTTGGCTTTACCCTTGCTCAAGGAGGTGGAGTTGTCAACATCGGTGCCACAGACTTGCCCTATCCTGCTTACGTCATGTTCAGCATGACGTTGTGGCAAACTTTTGTCGAAGCGCTGAACGGGCCACCTCAAGCAGTAACAGCTGCTAAGATGATGCTCTCTAGAATTAATTTTCCCAGAGAAGCGCTGATTGTTGCCAAATTAGGTGAAGTTTTTTTCAATTTTGGCATCAAATTAATTCTGATTGTGGGCTTGTTTATCTGGTATCAAATTCCAATAACTTGGAATGTTTTTTTAGCGCCAGTCGCCTTAATTCATTTGGTATTGCTAGGAACTTTTTTTGGTTTGCTGTTGGCTCCACTAAGCGCTCTCTATCAAGATTTTTCAATGGGGATAACCTTAATAACTGGATTTTGGTTATTTCTTACCCCAGTAGTCTATCCAGTTCCCAATCATGGAATATTTGGCTCCATTGTCAACCTAAATCCTGTTACACCTTTGCTAGTAACAACACGGGAGTTGGCAACAACAGGTGTTATATCCGATCCACAAGGATTTTGGATAGCCAGCCTAATTGCAATTGTGGGATTACTTTTAGCTTGGATTATCTATCGTCTAGCAATGCCTTATGTAGTTGAAAGAATGAGTTCTTAATGATGATTAATATTGATGAGCAGGAAATTTCAGCAAAATCGTACAAAAATGATGGTGAAGTAGTTCTTTCGGTTAATGGAGTTGCGAAAAAGTTTTGTCGAGATTTAAGGCGATCGCTATTCTATGGTATTCAGGATATCGCTTCTGAAGTACTTGGTTTGCGAGAGAAAAACGATATGCTTCGACCAAAAGAATTTTGGGTATTGAAAGATGTTAATTTTCAATTGCATCGAGGAGAAGCACTCGGTTTAGTTGGTAAAAATGGCAGTGGAAAATCTACCCTATTGCGGATTATTGCCGGGCTGATTAAACCCGATACTGGTTTTGTAGAAGTTAATGGTCGGATAGCACCTTTAATTGCCTTAGGGGCTGGATTTAATCCTATTTTGACTGGGCGAGAAAATATTTATGCCAATATGTCAATTTTGGGTTTATCTACAAAGGAAATAAATGAGCGATTTGATGAAGTTGTAAAGTTTGCAGAAATAGGAGATGCGATTGATGCACCAGTACAGAGTTATAGTTCTGGGATGGCAGCACGCTTAGGTTTTGCTAGTGCGATTCATACTGAGCCAGATGTTCTTTTAATTGATGAAGTATTAGCTGTAGGAGATAGTCGATTTAGAGGCAAGTGTTTTCAGAAATTGCACGATTTGCGTCAAAAAGGCACATCTTTTATTTTAGTTAGTCATGATGCCCATTCTATTCTCACTGTATGCGAATCTGCGGTTTACCTGAAACAAGGTGAGTTTCTTGGATATGATGATGCAGGTTCAATTATTAATCAGTACGAAAGGGATTTATTTTTAAATGAATCAGAAGTAGGAACAAAATTAATTCCCTTTTTGCGGAAAAGAGAAAGTTTTGGTTTAGAAATACAATCTCTATTTTTTAGAAATAGTCAAGGTGAAATAATTGAATCGCCGATTAGTGGGGAACAAACATTTTTATGTATTAAATGTAAAGTACTTAAAAAACTTGAGGATGTTAGTATTACATTCGCTATCAAAGGTCTAGGAGAAGGAGGAGACACAATTTTACTTATTAACAACTTAAAAGACAAAAATAATATCTACCTATTACCTGGTGAAAATGAAATTCAACTAGAAATGCCCTACATGGGTTTAAAGCTGGGAATTTACATCATGGATGTATATGCGAAAAAGGAGAGAATGTATCATCTCGATGCAGTGGAATCCTTTCAGTTTCGAGTAGAGGGAAGAGAAGAAAGTATCAGCAGATGTTTGTTCTATCAACCACGCAAGTGGAAAATAATACATCCTCACAATGCTTCAATTTGTTTGTTAATGAAAGAAAATATAGTAACCACAAATCAGATTTCTAAATAAGGAGAGGTAAATACTATGAAATCTCTCAGTCAAGAACAAGTTAAGCAATCAATAGAGACAAAATTGCCTAGTTTTTCGATTATATTTGAAACCGAAAATCTTTCAAGTATAGAGCTTGATAATATCTACAGAAGTTTAGCTTCAATTGCTGCCCAGGATATTTCACCTGAGCAAGCTAATGAATTTTTAATCATTGATGGTGGCTATGCACCACAAGAAGTGATAGATGAAATATCTTCTAAATATCCCTGGATTACTTTACAAAAAGCACCAGGATTAGGCTACTACGAAGCAAAAATGCTTGGTGCTACTCTTACTACGGGTGAAATCATTGTTTATTGTGACTCAGATTGTGTCTATGTCTCAAATTGGCTGAGGAATATACTCACTCCTTTCATGCAAAGCGGTGAAATTAATGTTGTTGCCGGCGAGACGAGTACACCTGTAAGGAATGCTTATGAACTTGCCATAGCTATGCACTACTTCTTCCCGCGCTTTTCATATCAAGAGGAACCATATATATCAGACTACTATTTTCTAAATGCTGTTGCCTTTCGTCGTGATTTTCTCTTGCAATATCCCATTCCGACTAATTTACCGCTTTACCGAGGCAACTGTGATATACACTGTTACTCTCTTCATTGCCTACAGGAAAACAAAATCTGGAAACATCCAAAAGCCCAAGCTACCCACGAACCACCAACATTATCTTTTTGTATTTGGCGTTATTTATTAATGGGGCGCGATCGCGTTTTGAAAGAGCACATCAAGTATCTTTTGACAAAAAATTCGGAGCTGGTTGATTATGCTCAATTATCTACGGATTTAAATTGGACACTAGCTCAGAAAATTAAGGGTATGCTCTCGACAATTAAGAGAATTAAACCGTTTGATAATCAGAAAATTCATGCTGTTTTACAAGAAGATAAAAGTCGCTCTGGTTTACTACCTTTAGCAGTACCAATAGTAATAGGTTTGGAGCTTATTTTTGCTATTGGTAGCATTGTCACTTATCTAAAAAGTGACTTGTTACTCAAGGTTTATTATCAATCAGAAGAAAATTTCACTTATCTAAATCAGTCGTAAAGTCATAATTTATGTGGGGGATATTGTGGAGTGAAAACAAGAAAAAGATTCGTTGAGCTTTGCTATCAAACATAAAGTATGAGCTTGTGTGAAATATGGTTAGCAATCAAACAGATAGTTTAAATAATGAAGCATTTTTGCCCAAGGTTTCGGTTGTTGTCCCAATTTATAACGGTGAAGCAGACTTACCAGACTTGATAAATTGTTTGTGTATGCAAACTTATCCGTGCGATCGCGTCGAGTATATCTTGGTAGACAATGGCAGTGGCGATCACACAGCCGAAATTATCAAACAAAAGAGTGAAGATGCACAACAGCAGGGAATAAAAATTCGCTACCAAAGCGAAAATAAAATTCAAAGTTCATACGCTGCTCGCAATGCTGGCATTCGTACTAGCAGTGGTGAAATTATCGTCTTTACCGATGCTGATTGCCGTCCCCAGCCAGATTGGTTGTATGCCATTGTTCAACCCTTTGCCAATCCCACAGTTGGTTTAGTTGGTGGTGGAGTTATTGCTCTACCCGGTAAAACACTTCTTGAAAAGTATGCAGAGCGCAAAAACATATTGTCTCATAAAGACGCAGCAATGCATCCATTCTGTCCCTATGCCGCCGGAGCTAATCTTGCTATTCGCCGCCAAACTTTGCGAGAGATTGGGCTGTTTCGCCCCTACCTGACAACGGGTGGAGATGCTGACATATGTTGGCGAATTCAACGCCAAAGCTCTTGGCAGTTTTATTGTGCAGATCAAGCCGTAGTTCAGCACCGTCACCGTGTGAATCTACGGGAACTTACAAACCAATTTCACCGCTACGGTTGTTCTCATCAATATTTGAAAGAACTCTATGGTACCGATGTCTTCCAAAATATATGGAACATTAAAGACTACTCCTATCGCTGGATAGGTTGGCTACTAAAAGAATTGCCGATTAATGTTGCGAAAATGATTATAGGTAAAGCTACTCTTTTAGACTTGTTAATCACTCCTATGGATTTACTAATTATTCAAGCTGAAGCCACTGGAAGGAGGAAAGCTAAGTTATCGGAAAAAGCTTGGCAAGTTGAATGGTTGTAAAATTTTTCAATTGTTTAACCCAGAATTCTAAAGCAGAAAATAGATAAAAGGAAATTTCTATGTTTCAAAGTTGTATTTTGGATACAGCTCCTGTTTTTTTCAGTCAAAATAAAGTAACTAGTACATCAAAAAAAGTACTAGTAATATCTCCTGTTCCCTCCCATCCTCAAAATGCAGGTAATCGAACTAGAATTTATAATTTGTTAATAAACCTAAAAAATCTAGGTCATGAAGTACATTTTTTGTACA
Source organism: Chlorogloeopsis sp. ULAP01 (assembly GCF_030381805.1). Classification (NCBI taxonomy): domain Bacteria; kingdom Bacillati; phylum Cyanobacteriota; class Cyanophyceae; order Nostocales; family Chlorogloeopsidaceae; genus Chlorogloeopsis; species Chlorogloeopsis sp. ULAP01. The sequence continues at coordinate 12,986 of NZ_JAUDRH010000006.1, read as the reverse complement.
TTCAGCAGGAGATAGCAGATGAAGATTTGATGCGCCAAACTTGGGGGGAAAATTTCTACTCTTTACCTTACACAGATTGCTGGCACAGAAAACGAAGTTTAATTGCAAGAATTATTAGAAAATTAAGATGTTTTCTAACCAACTATCCTAAATTCCCTGGTACAGTGGATGATTGGTATGACAATTCTATTAATCAGTTTTTAGTAGAATTACAAACAAAAATTAAGCCTGATATTGTAATTGTTGAATATGTATTTTTCTCCAAAGCTCTAAAATATTTTAGTAAAGATGTTTTGAAAATAATTGATACCCACGATATATTCAATGATCGAGTGAATTTATATAAAAATAACGGTCAACAATATTATTGGTACTCTACAACTATTAAAGAGGAAATAAAGGGGCTTTGCCGAGCAGATTTAGTTATAGCCGTACAAAAAGAAGAAGAAGAATATTTTAAAAAGCTAGTAGGAAACAAAGTTATCACTATAGGTCATACCGTTCCCCTGCGTAGACCAAAACAGATAGTATCGCTTCGCAGAAAAATTCTTTATGTAGCTTCTAGAAATGAAATCAATATTCATAGCTTTGGCTACTTTATTAGAGAAGTTTTACCAAAAGTTAGAGCAAAGCTTCCTGATGTTCAACTAGCGATCGCAGGAAATATTTGTGAAGTAGTAGAGGATACTGACGGATGCATAAAACTTGGATATATGCAGAACATAGACGAGGTTTATGATACTGCTGATATAGTTATTAACCCTATTCTATTTGGGACAGGTTTAAAAATCAAAACTATTGAAGCTTTAGGACAATCTAAAGTCTTGATTACAACACCTGAAGGTGCTAAAGGGCTGGAGCAAGGAGCTAATAAAGCTTTTATCATTGCTAACAATTTAGATGAATTTGCTCAATCTATCATTCAAGTTATGACAAATCCAATATTGTCTAGTCATCTCTCACAAAATGCCTATATTTTTGCCAAAGAGTATAACAAAAAAGTTCTAGATTTATTAGAGAAAATGCTTAATTAGATAGTTAGTTTTATTAATTTTAAAATTTTAATTAAGCTATTTATTAATAATTACAGCAAGCTTAAAACTGATAATGGTAGTTAAATATATGTTGAGAGAAAGTATTAATCGACATATCAAAATTCAATTTATTAGTAGAGATATTCCTGTCGAGAACACTGCTGGTAATTCTACTTATATACTTGATTTTATGCAGTACTTGCGGCAAGCTGGTTATGAAATTGAGTATGTACTTATTAATTCATCACCTAATGGTAGAACTCCCTGGTATATCATTCCGCCTACACTGGCAACACTTGCTAATGTGTCAGTTAAAAATAACTTGAGAATAGGTCGTCTTCTGCTTAGATTTAACTCTTTATCAGATTGGTTAATTGAGTTATTACGATTGGCTTATGATCGCTTACCAGAAAAGTTAAAAAACATTTACCGTTCTGCCAGAAATAAACGACAGATAAAGCCTTTATATGTGATTTTTACTCAAAAGTGGGATATTTTGGCAACTCCAGAGGAAGTAGCTTTTGCAGGTTCACAGTTTGCTAGATTTAAGCCAGATGTTGTAGTAGCTAATTACGCTTGGCTAAGTAATGTGTTTGATGTTATTTCTACTGATGTATCAATATTAAAAGTCATATTAACACATGACATTCTTCATAGAAGAGTTGCAGATTTAAAACAAATCGGAGCACACATAGATATTTCAGAATGGGATAGGAATAAGGAAGTTGTACAGTTACGTAAAGCACAAGTGCTGCTAGCTATTCAGGAAGAGGATGCTAAGTTTTTTAAGGAAATGGTATCTCAGTGTGATGTCATTTCGATGCCCATATCTGCAATATATCACTCTCATACCGACAAGCAAGTACCCGGTCGTTGCCTATTTGTAGGTAGTGGTGCAGATCACAACTACTATGGTCTTAAGTGGTTTCTTGAGGATGTGTGGCTAAGGGTTATAGAGTCAATGCCCAATCTGACTCTCCACGTATGTGGTCTTGTGTGTAATTTAATTCAAGGAAATTATCCAAATGTTCGCTTTTTAGGTAGAGTTGACGATTTGGAAGCAGAATACAGCGCGGCTGAACTCTGTCTGATTCCTTTATTGGCTGGTAGCGGGCTGAAAATTAAACTTGTAGAGGCAATGTCCTATGGGCGCGCTTGTATTTCTACCAGTGTAGGCGTTCAAGGACTACAAGAGGTTGTTGGTAGTGCTGTTCTGGTAGCAGATACGCCTGAAGATTTCGCAGCAGCCATACACACAGTTATAACCAAAAAAGAAAAGCGTCAGTGGATGGAGGAACAAGCTCACAGGTACGCGATCGCCAAGCTATCTCCTCAAGCAGCTTATCAACCATTTGTAGATTATACCCACCAGTATTTACAGCAAGTTAAGGCAGTAGGCAGAAGGTAAAATGCTTTGCCTAAGTAAATTTCCAAGATTGGCATTTGAGATTTGACAACATTTTCTTAGTAAACACGCCTAAAAGGTAGGAAGCATATGAACATAGTTAGCAGAGTTCAATTTCCTCAAAACTTTGAGATTTCTGATTTATACTTCAAGGTTGTTAATAATATATCAATTAATTTGAATGAAGACAGCAATCAAATTGTTTTACATGAAGATAGTACTATATCTTTGAACACTTATTTCAATTCAATATATGAAAAACACTATACAAAATATACCTCTATAAATTCACTTCATTATTTACTAAAATTAGAGGGAGATTTTGAAGTTTTTGCTTATCGAGAAACTTCGGAATTAAGTACCAGAGAACTTATTTACAGTCAAAAGATTAAGAATTGTCAATTATCAGATTATGTAAAAATTATCTTGCCAGAACTCAAGCAAAATCAAAAAGCTGGTCGCATTTATCTGGAAATAACTTGTCTTAGTCAACAAGGTTTATTTACAGAAGGATTAATTGTAACTGAACAAGAAAAGCATCGGGATGTATCATTAGCTATCATCACTTGTACATTCAAAAAAGAAGTTTATGTAAAAAAGACAGTCAACACTATTTTGCAAGACAGGTTTTTGCAGGATAAAAAATTCAAAGTTTTTGTAGTAGATAATGGTAAAACTCTGAATTCGAGTGATTTTAAAGACTATAGAGTGCAGCTAATTCCTAATCGCAATGTCGGTGGAAGTGGTGGTTTTACTAAAGGATTGATTGAAGCATTACAAGAAGGCGTTTATACCCACTTCTTGTTTATGGATGACGATATCGAGTTAGATAGTGAAGCTATTTATAGGCTTTTTTCTTTGTATGAATATGCGAATCAGGATTTTGCTGTAGCTGGTAGTATGTTGGATTTATACAAAAAACACATTTTGTATGAAGCAGGAGCAATATATAACAAATCCATCGATGACGAAGGAAACATCAAGCAGGATAAATTCACAGGCTATCCTCTCAAACACAATCTTGATTTACAAAACACTACCACGCTTAACTCACTTTTAGTAGAAGACAATATAGATTATGGGGGGTTTTGGTTTTTTGGCTTTTCTAAAGAAATCGTCGAAAAAATTGGATTACCACTTCCCTTGTTTATCAAAATAGATGACATGGAATTTGGTTTAAGAATTAACGAACATTTTGAGAATGGAATAGTGGCTTTTCCGTCTATAGCTGTGTGGCACGAACCTTTTTATGCTAAAAGACCTATTTGGGATTTCTACTATTATATTCGCAATCACTTAATAACCAATTCAATTCATAGTTCTTTGGAATACGTGAAAACAGTTAAAACTTTCACAAACAATATACTCTATTATTTATTCATCTTTGATTACAATTCTGCACAAATGGTAGTCAAAGGTTTTGAAGATTATATGCAAGGCCCCAATTTCATTACAAATAATACTCCAGATTTACTGCATTCCAAGATTGTTGATTCCAGTAAAACTTATAAAAACCAAACTATACTAGTTAATTATGTTGCCAACACGGAAGGTTATCAAATTACTAAAGCTGGAAAATTTCAAAAAATGATTAGCTTGTTAACACTTAATGGTCACTTACTACCGCGATTCTTAATTGCCAATGAAAGTGCAGTAATTAGATTAGGTATCAAAGACAAAGAACGTGACTCAATTTGTAAAGCCTTAGCTAAAAAAAGAATTCTTTATATCATAGAAGAAAATCCTAATTCTTATCAGTATGAATTGGAGCAAAAAGCTGGAGTTGATATTTTATTTTCTTGGTTTAACTCTGTAATTAAAAATAGTTTGAAATGGTCAAGTGTTAATGCAGAGTGGAAAAAAGCGTTCAACGATTTAACCTCTATGCAATTTTGGCAAGAGTATCTCGAACCTCAAAAGTAAAACAAAGTTTCAAGATTCAACTTATTTTAGACAAGGAGAAGCAGCATGAAAGCAGATTGGCTAATTATAGGGGCTGGATATTCAGGCTGCGTGCTAGCTGAGAGAATTGCAACTCAATTGGCACAACGAGTGCTGATTGTAGAACGGCGAGATCACATCGGCGGTAATGCTTACGATTCCTATAATGAGCATGGTATCTTAGTACATAAATATGGCCCTCATATCTTTCATACTAAGTCTAAAAAAGCTTGGGATTATCTCTCTCAATTTACTGAATGGAGACACTACTATCATCATGTGTTGGGAGTAGTGGAAGGCAAGAAAGTGCCTATTCCTTTTAATTTAAATTCTCTCTATGCTCTTTTTCCCCCACGCTATGCAGAGAAGTTGGAGAATTTGCTTTTAGAACACTTCGGTTTTGGAGTTAAAGTTCCTATTCTCAAATTGCGTGAAAGTGCAAGTGGAGATTTAGATTTTTTAGCCAACTACATTTATGAAAATGTTTTTCTCCACTACACAATGAAGCAGTGGGAGTTAAAACCCGAAGAATTGGATCGTGGAGTAACAGGACGTGTTCCAGTTTATATCAGTCGGGATAACCGTTATTTTCAGGATAGATATCAGGCTATGCCAAAGCACGGTTATACCGAGATGTTTCGCCGAATGCTTGCTCACCCCAACATCAAGGTACTCCTGAACGCAGATTACCGGGAAATTATTAATGACGTTAAGTTTAACCGGATCATCTGTACTGGGCCGATTGATACCTTCTTTGATTATATGTATGGTGAGTTGCCTTATCGTAGTTTACGCTTTCAGTTTGATACTTTGGATCAAGAATATTATCAAGAAGTAGGTACGGTTAATTACCCCAACGAGTACAACATCACCCGCATTACAGAACAAAAATATTTGTCGGGGCAAACCTCACCCAAAACTACTTTAGTGATGGAATATCCTCAAGCTTACGTACCAGGGAAAAACGACCCCTATTATCCCATACCTCGTGAGGAGAATCGCGAGCGGTTGGATCTTTATCTCAAAGAGGTAGAGAAACTGAACGGTACAGTCATCTTTGTAGGGCGGTTGGCTGAATATAAGTACTACGACATGGATCAGGCTGTAGTGCGATCGCTTGGTGTGTTTGAGAAACAGATAGCTAATTCTTTATCTATGGTTGGCTAAGATTTGCATCGGATGCTTGATAGGCATTAGGCATAATGCATACAGAATCTAATGTGGTGCGTTGTGCTTGGCGACAACACACCCTACAACTAGATTCGGAGTTGATTAAAACATTTTTGTTTACATTGTAGTTATTTTCTACTTTATCTAGATAAAGCCAATATTTTTCGGCACAAAATAAAGTTTGAATTTCAAAATTAGAGAAGAGGTAAATTATGCCTGTAGATTATGATAATGAAACTTTTTACTCTAGCGAGGAATTATCTCAAATTCTCAGAGTTACACCGGAAGATGTGATAGCATTTGTCAAAGATAAAAATTTTAATACAGTTAAACTACAGAATGTCATACATATTCCCAAAAATACTCTTGAAGACTTCTTTGATAAATATTTTTCATTTCAAGGTATAACAGGCGATCGCAACTATTATAGAATCCCAGACTGGTTAAAAAATAGCACATCTCCTTGGGCTATTACTTTAACTAAAATGTATCAAAAAACTTTTAATTATCCTTCTCCTTTATCACCAGAGCAAGGGGAATTTCTGAAAAGTTTAGTTTGCAATATTAAACCCAAAAATGTTTTAGAGATTGGTTGTTTTACAGGTATTTCTACTATATGGATGGCTGCTGGCTTAGAGCAAATAGGAAACCCAGCAACTATTCACTCGGTTGATTTATTTGATGATATTATGCCGTGGCTACCTCATCGGTATGGATATTTGAGTAATCCTCTTGAATTTGCCCAAGAATCTGTCGCTACTGCTCAACTTTCCCATCGAATTAAGTTTCATAAAATGAATTCTCAAGAAATGGGTAAAAAATATCATGAAATAATTAATGAACCCATTGATTTCCTGTTTATTGACGGAGATCATACAAAAAGAGGATGTCTTACCGATTTAATACTTTTTTATCCTCATGTTTCAATTGGAGGATATATCTTATTACATGATATCTACCCTGAAGATTGTGACTGGGATGGGCCGAGATTCGTTATTGACAAGTTTTTACAAAATAATTCTCATTTTGATTTAGTTGAGGTTAATACAAGTCCCAATAATTTTGGCATAGCTTTGATACGTAAGTTGAGTATAGATCGGAAGCTTGATTTTGCAGCTCGTTTGCTAAAAACACCTAGCTGGCAACGAATAAAAAATAACCCCATTGGCAAAATTATGAAAAAACTAATTCTAAATTAATTGAGCTTTTTAGCTTACAAATCTCGATGAAATTACTTATAAAAATCGTGACAAAATGTCATTTTTAATATGGAGTAATTATGAGTTCTTCTCCACTTTATCTAGATCCAATAGTTGTTCCTTTAATTACAGGAGAAACAGTACTAGATGTTGGTTGTGGCTTAGGAAGATGGGGTAATTTAATTCAAGCTAATTTTTGGGAAGCTGGATTAGATAAACCTCCATTAGTTGATGGTATTGATGCGTTTCAAGCAAATGTAGAATATTGTTCTCAACAGAAATGCTATCGGAACGTGTGGTATCAGGTATTGCCATCACCCTTACCGGGAAAATGGGATACAGTTTTGGCGTGTGAAATCATTGAACATATTGAACAAGAAAAAGTAGAAGATTTTCTCAAAGCTTTAGAGAATGCTGCTCATAAAAAAGTGATAGTTTCAACACCTAATTATCCATGTTTTAGAGACGGTTCAGATACTATAGTTGGGTTTAATGATTTTGATGCTCACTTAAGTTATGTACCACGTAGTTATTTTCAGCGTCGTGGCTATAAAGTGATTGGTGCTGGTTTACGGAAATGGACAAAATATCCAGGTTCGTTAGTAGAAAAAATTATTGCGCCTTGGAAACCTGGGTTTGAATCTATTTCAAGATTAATTCCATTTGTTGCCGATTCTATTGTTGCTTATAAAGATATGTAGTAATGAGTGATAAGTTGGAAATTCTTTACTTTCTATCAGAAAATAAAAATAACTCGTAACTCCCATTCTTTTTCTTGACGAAGAATTTCTATTTGGCGGATAAATTCGCGAAAATAAAACCGTCGCTCTGCTTCCGATAAATCTAACCAAAATTGAGGAATAGAAACAGCTTGAGCGACAGAACGCAGATTTACTGGTGGTAAAGTCGCTAACTTCGCCTCAAGTGCAGATATTTCGGTGCGGAGTTTGTATGTTCTTAATTTGGCTGTTTCTGTATCCAGCACACCAGTTTCTACTAAATTGGGTAACTGCTCAAGAATTGCTTGCTGACGGGCGATCGCTTCTCCTAAATTATCTTTAACTGCATCCAACTGGGGAAAATTCATTTTTGCTACTGCCATCGGCAAATCGCGGCAAACTGCACCAATAGTACTATCCAATACTTGCTGATAGGAAATAGAACGACATTTAGGACGTTGAGGACAACTAATCGGACGTAGATAAAGATACTCTTTATCTTGGTTGCGAATTGTGACGCGACAGACACCCATGTGGGATTGACATTCGCCACAAACTACCAATCCGGCTAAAGAACGCGGTGCGCTAGCAGTTCGCGATGGCAAACGACTATTGCGGCGCAACAGCCGATCGACTTGTGCTGCTTCTTCTTTAGAAAGGATTGGAGGATGAGTATTGGGGATAATTTCGCCGTTTTGATAAGCTGTATTACCGCGATACACTGGATTAGTCAACCAACGTCGTCCGGTGGTAACAGAAATTTTCTTACCGTATTTTTTTGCCAAGTAACGCACTGCTCCCCGCAGCGAACCATAAAGTAAGAAGTGTTCAAAAAAATCTTTGACTACTGGGGAAGTGCTGCGGTCTATGATGTATTTATCTCTACTACGACGATAGCCGTAAGGAGCTTTACCGGGTGGAGGAGTTGCATCTAAACGGTTGCGGGCGTGTCCTTGGCGAATGCGGCGGCTGTGTTGCTGATGCTGGATTTCTTGTAATAATTTCAGCAACTCAGCACGGAGATGGGGAGATTGTTCAGAAGAATTGTAACCCTGCTCAAATGCAATCAACGTTATCCCCAGTGCTTCTAGTTGCGAGAGGCGATCGCTTATTTGTTCGACAGAATCTCCCAATTCTTCCAAACGGCGAATCAGAAGGCAATCGGGTGGATCGGTTGTGGAGTCTGCAAAGAATTGTTCTAATTGCGATCGCTCTCCCAAATCTTGATAAATTCGATTTACCTGCCATTCCCAAGTTGTGGGATCGGGAGGATTTTCCAGAAGCGGATCGGTGTAAGTATAAGCGAAGATTTTCATGAGTAGTCATTAGTCATTTGTCATTGGTTAGTAGGGGAGCCAGCGCGCCCTAGCGGCTACCCGGAGGGTAGCCGCTAGCTAACGCAACGCCTGACGGCGAACACGTCTAGTGCCGACTTGTAGCGACTGGCGTAGACGCCGAAGGCGGATAAGCGAAAGTAAGGGTTTCCCGGCATAAAGCGACTGCCGTCGGCGGAGCCGACTTGTAGCACAGCCGCGTGCGAGTTAATTTATGTATCTTCGCTATCTTCGAGAGATTATTGTTAAAACCCGCCCGTACAGTGGTTAGTAGCTGGTTGTTCTCCTCTGCTCCCCTTATTCCTGTGTCCCCGCGTCGCACACTCACTGCTGGTTTAACTCAATCACATTTCCATCTGGATCTTGGGTAAAAATAGCGGGGCGACCAGAAGCGCTAGGTTGCACTAGAAAGTTATAATTTAGAAGCTGCTGTTTAGCGGCATCTAAGTCGGAAACTAAAAAAGCAATGTGGGGATTGCGTCCCCATTTTTCATGTTTAGGTTCATTGGGGACAGTTGGCGCAACTATGAGGTGAACTTGATACTCACCGACTTGATACCAAGCACCAGGGAATTTCATTGAGCGTTCTACTTTGGTTAATCCCAATACAGTGCCATAAAAATGTTCGGAGCGTTCTAAATCTGTAACCAGAATTGCTGTATGGAGAGGTTGGGTAATTTGCATGGTTGCACCAAACATGAATGGATGTGAGTTGCTATGGATTTAATTTACCTGTTTTGGATAGGAGCAAAGTTGTTACATTTGGCAAAACATAAGCGCATCCTAACAAACAATCCCACTACTCACAGCTTAGACGACTGGAAGTCACGAATTTTAAGATTTGAAAAGCACACTGTTTTTTGAAATTTCAAGCTCGAAGATTGTAGATTATTTGCAGTTCGTCCAAAAAAGGGGCTAGGAATGGATATTCAATTAACAGCTCACGAGATTGATTTAACGCGAGATATTTTGCAAGATTACGAACCCGCACAGCACGCATTAGATGAGTTGGAAAGGCATAATGGTGACATTAAAAATGCTTTTCAGGATATGTGGGTAGAAAAGCACGGTTTAATGGCAATGCCAAAGAAAAAATCTCTTTGGGAAGTAACGCTCAAGGTATTACGGAAGGAACTCTGTGGAGACGATGGTTTTCGCGGTCAAGTTAGCGAATATACTAAAAATCCGGGAAGCGCGCCATTATTGACAGGGTTAATTGTTTCCCTTGTAGGTATAGCAGGGGCAAATGGCATACCAATTGATCCAGTGATCGCTACTGTTATTGTTTTGTATATTCTTAAAATTAGTCTGAATATATTTTGCGAGTATACCGAACCACCCATTAATAATTCTGGAACCCTGCCACCAGAAAATTAACTCACCCCTCCCGCAGGGGGGAGGGGGAATTTAGGTGTTGATGTGGAAGCATATTAGTGATTTGGTTTTCGGCTGGTTTTTATTTATTGTTCCCATTGATCGCACTTGTATGAATCACACCCCAAAGAAATGCGATCGCACTGCCACAACGATAATTTTTTGTATCGCCCAAACCCTAGAAGGGTTGGGCTATAAGAACTAAGCCCGCCTGCACGGGCTAGATTAAGAAGTCATTTGTAAAGTAAATATGAAGTAGGGTGTGTTACGGCTATATAAGGATTTGAAAGTTTAAGAAAGTAAGAACTAGCCGTAACGCACCGCCAGTTACTAATCATCTCTAAGAGCATCTTAATAGAGAAATGGTAGTAATTAATGAGTTTTTGAGGGTAGGTGTAAGCACAACTGTAGCGATCGCCATATTCGATTTTGATTTCCAAAGCTTGCTGATAATTGCGCCGTGCCTCTTCATATTCCCGCAACTTTTGGGCTACCATTCCCAACTCGTGGTAGGTGTAAGCACAACTGTAGTGATCGCGCTATCTTGATATTTAAGGCTAAAGGAGTGCATAAAGTGGTAAAGGGCAAGCACGTTTTACTTACAGGCGGCACTGGTGGCTTAGGGTTAGGTGTAACACCAACGGTTCTGGCGCAAGGTGCAACAGCAGTGACAATTCCCTATCGCAATCCCAAAGACATCGAGCGACTTAAAGGTATTCTCTCACCCGCCGACTTTGCCAGAATTCAATTTGTCACTGCCGATTTAAAAGATGAAGCTTCGGTAGAGAATCTCATTAACCAGATAGCGCGAGTCGATGTATTGATTCATCTAGTGGGTGGCTTTTCGATGGGAAAAACCCACGAATACAGTTTTGAGAATTGGAGACGTGATTTTGATATAAATTTAAATACGACTTTCCTAGTTTGCAAACATAGCCTGAAAAGTATGTTGCAAAATGGTTACGGACGTATTGTTACTGTTGGCTCTAGAGGTGCAGTAGAACCAACTGGGCAACTGGCGGCATATTGTGCTGCTAAAGCTGGTGTTGTTGCTCTCACAAAAGCGATCGCCGACGAAACCAAGGGTACTAATATCACTGCTAATGTTGTTCTTCCCAGCGTCATCGACACTCCCACTAACCGCGAGTCTATGGGTGAAGAAAATGCCGATCAATGGGTAAAACCTGAATCTTTAGCCGAAGTCATTTGCTTTTTAGCTTCAGAAGCTGCTAAAGATATTCGAGGTGCGGCAGTTCCTGTTTATGGCAGTATTTAGTGCAATAGCTGAATTTTACTTTACTCAAATCTTGCATCTGAGTTCTTGTCCGCCAAGAAATTTATTTCTTGGCTTAAAGCTAAAGTCTGCTTAAGCAGACTAAGTAAAATTTTCAGTCAGTTTTAACTGACTTGAACTATAAAAGAGGAACTTTAGTTCTAGGCGTTTTATGGGTGAGGTGCAAGATCTGAATTTACAAGCGATCGCACCATTGCATATCATTAACTACTAATGTACAGATAATGTACAGACGAGATTAATCCCGTCTCTACCAACTAATACTGTACGGGCGGGTTTTAACAGCAATCTCTCGAAGATGGCGAAGATACATAAATAAACCCGCCCCTACTAACTAATGACTAATGACTAATGACTAAACCTCACAACAACTTTGCCGCAATTTTTGCCGCTGAGTAAATATTCAACCGCAGCCGGGATGGATTCTATGCCTTGGAATTGGGTTGGATCGACGGCAACTTTGAGGTGATTGGTGTAGAAAAGATGTAACAGGCGATCGCGTGCTTCGGCTGCATATTCTTGATAAAGAGGCATGAGAAAACCGCGCACAGAAGCAGCTTTCCAAAATAGTTTGTGATAGATGCGTGGTTGTGTTACCTCTTCCAGATTTTTACCATATTCGGAAATAAAACCAACCACAACTAAACGTCCGCGAATTGCCAAATTTTCTAAGCAGGTATCGAAAACTTCCCTGCCAACACAATCGAAAATTAAATTAATGCCGTTAGGATATTCTTGTTTGAGAACTTGATCGAGGTTTTCTGTGCGGTAGTTGATAATGCGATCGCATCCCACACTTGCAAGCAACTCTGCTTTTTTTTGTGAACTACAAGTACCGATGACGTGATTACCTGCTAACTTAGCTAACTGTACTGCAATATGCCCGGTTCCTCCTGCTGCTGCTGTTACTAAGACAACTTCATTGCTTTTTATCTCCCCTACTTTTTCTAATGCCACCAAAGCTGATATTCCTGTTGGCATTAAAGTTAATACTTCTGGAGTTACTTCCCGTACCTTTACTGCTAAGTTAGCATTGATAGCTTGGTATTCGCGATAACCACCACCACGCACAGTAGTTACCACAGCATCACCAACTTGAAAATTTTGAATATTCTCTCCTACACCTACCACTTCGCCAACAGCTTCTACTCCTAAATCAAAAGGGGGAGTCAAGTTAACGTAAGGAACTTTTCCTTGGCACAGTAATGTATCAAACCCGCTATTGATACCAGCAAATTTGTTGCGAATGACTATTTCATCAGCATTAGATTCAGGAATAGGAGTTTCTATGATTTCGATAGCCGATTTAAAATCTTGAGAAAAATTTTTTGCTATTAGTTTTTTGTAAGTTCTTAAACTCATTTTCTTAGCTTGAAAGAGGGGTGTAAGGGTGTAAGGGTGTGGGGGAGCCACTGCGGTGGTGAGCCAGCGCGTTGGGCGGCTACCCTCCGGGAAGCCGCTTCGCGTCTAGTGCCGACTTGTAGCGACTGGCGAAAGGGTTTCCCGGCATAAAGCA